>JBERSB010000625.1:0-3348 GCA_041236755.1 Luminiphilus sp.
GGATCTTGCGCGACGAGGTCGACTTGCGCCGGCTCGGCACGCGCGCGACGCCGTCGATCTCCGACAGCGGCATCCAGTCGGGCGTCCCCTCTACCCAGGCGAGGTCGTCCGCGTCGAGCTGACCCGACAGCAGCAGCGCGTTGACGTCGCTCAGCGCGTACGGGCCGCAGTTCTCTTCGTCGTGGCGAACGGTGATGCGGATGTCGGGGTCGGTCATGGGCGGAGGAGCATAGCGAGGCCGCGCGCCGAACGCGGCGCTCGCCCTAGGGCTGCCAGCGATTGTCGTCTCTGTCCGCGTCCGGGAAGCGGCCGCGCGGGTCGAGCTCGAGCTGCTGCAAGTCGCCGATCTTGCACGGGATGCGCACGTCGCAGACCCGGCGCCCGTCGAACCAGACGTCGACCGGCACGGTGATGCGCACGACGCCGTCGCCGACGACCTCGGCGCCCGGCGTCGCCGCGGGCGCGCGTCCCGCTGCGAACGTCGCGTCCAGCACGATCGGTGACGGCATCGCGCCGTCCTGGCGCACCGTCACCACGACCTCGTAGCCGTCCTGCCGCACGCCTGCGATCGCGCCGTCGACCGACTCGGTCGTCCAGAGCCAGTAGTACCAGAACCACCCGAGGTCCATCTCGAGGTAGTCGCTCATGAAGAACGCGAAGTCCCACGGCGACGGATGCTTGAACAGCCAGACCTTGGCGTACTCCTTGATGCCCGCCTGCACGCGGTCGTCGCCGACGATGCCGCCGAGCATCGAGAGCATCATCGAGACCTTCTGGTAGGTGACGAAGCCGTACTGGTCGCCGCCGTAGTTCGCGGTCCACATCATCGGCGCCTCGCTCTCGTCGCCGGCGCGGCGGCCGTAGGACTGGCCGCGGCCGTCCAGGCTGGGCGCGCGGCCCCGCGAGTGGGCGCGCGAGAGGATGTTCATGTAGCTGTTGAAGCCCTCGTCCATCCAGCCGTACATGGTCTCGTTGGTGCCGAGCATCATCGGCCACCACTGGTGCGCGGCCTCGTGGTCGGCGGCGCCGCGGTTGGAGTTGATGACCATCGGGTACTCCATGCCTGCGCTCGGCCCGTCCTGCAGCGTCAGCTGCGGGAACTCGTACGGGATCCACAGCTCGCTGTAGAACTCGAGCGCGTGCCGCGTGATGCGCCCAGCGCCCTGGAAGAGCCGCGCGCGCTCGGGCAGATACAGCATGTGGATCGGCACGGGGCCCTTCTCCGGGATCGTGGCGCGCGTCGCCGACCAGACGTAGTCGCGCGCGGTCGCCCAAGCGAAGTCGTTGACGAGGTCCGCGTGGAACCGCCAGGTCAGCCGGTCGCCCGCCGCCGTCGCCTTGCCCGAACCGCGCTCGTCCTCGCCGACGATCACGAGCTCTTCGTCCGACTCGGTCACCTTGGCGAGCCGGCCGCGCACGGCTTCACTCAGCACCTCGTCTGCGTTCTGCAGCGTGCCGGTCGCGCTGACCAGCCATCCGCCGGGCACGTCGAGCGCGACGTCGAACGTCCCGAAGTTGTTGTAGAACTCCGAAGGGCCGAGGTACGGCGACGTCACCCACCCGTGGAGGTCGTCGTACTTGCACAGCCGGGGGAACCACTGCGTCGGCTGGAACAGCGAATCGTCCCACCGCTGCGTCATCCGGTGCCCGCGGCCGTCGTCGCCGCCGGGCAACCGGGTGTGCCAGTCGATCGCGACCGCCGCTTTGCCGCCGGGCGGGATCGGCTCGGCGAGCAGGATCGCGCCCACCGTGCGGTCGAGCCCCGACGCGCCGGCGCGCCGCTCGCGGCTGCGCGGCCAGCGACCGTTGACGAGCAGCGGCACTTCGCCGCCGTCGACCGCGATCCGCGTCACCACCATGCCCTCGGTCTGCTCGGCGGGCACCGACGAGCCGCGCGGCACCCCGAACCGGAACAGGTTGTGGTCCAGGCGCAGATACAGGCGGCCGAGCTCGTCGCCGCTGTTGTTGTGGACCGTGATGGTCTCGCTGCCGTGGATCGTCTGGGTGGTCTCGTCGAGACGCGCGCGGATGTCGAAGTCCGTGCGCAGCTGCCAGTAGTTCGGCCCCGGGCGACCGTCGAGCGAGCGCGTGCCGGCTGTGAGGCCGCGGCGGATCGTCCTGGTCAGCGGCACGTCGCGACGCACGGCTCGGGCCCCGCCCGGGAGGCCTGCGCGCAGGTGCGCGGGCGCGTCGGTGATCAGGTCTCCCAGGTCGCGCTGGGCCGGGACGACGGCGGCGCAGAGCGCGAGGACGAACGCGGCGGGCGCCGCAGGCTGGATTGGCTTCATGGGTGCTCCGACGCGAGACGATGGCCCATGACAGGCCGCGGCGCAAACCGCAGCGCGCGCCGGCGTGGACATCCGCGCGGGGTTGTGGTCGTCTCGCCGCGCGTGGCGGACGCAGCGCGCGGCCGCCGTCGACGACCAGAGAACCCATGACCGGCCGCTTCCTCATCCTCGGCTTGCAGCGCTCCGGCACGACGTACGCCGCGGCCGCGGTGCGCGGCCACCCGCAGGCGTCGATGCTCGGGCCGGAGCTCAAGCAGGAGTTCTACGGCGCGGGCATGCAGGGCTTCGTCTCCGGGGAGGCCACCTTCGACGAGGTGCAGCGCGCCTATCCGCGCATCTTCGACGCGATGACGTCGCCGAACGCGCGCGACGGCGTGCGGTCGTGGGGCGCCAAGTCCGCGGTCGCGACCTACACCGAGGCGGTGCTGATGTGCGACTGCCTCGACCAGTTCTTCCCAGACGTCAAGGTCGTGCTGGTGACCCGCGACGACGCGGTGGCGAGCTACGGATCGCTGGAGCGCGCCAAGAGCTCGGGCGTGTGGCACTCGTTCGCCGGCGGCGCGCAGTCCGGCGCGATCCGGCTCGCGCCGCGTCGGTTCCGTGACTACCTGGAGCTGCGTGAGCTGGTGACGCACCGGTTCCGCACGCTCGCGCACGGCCGACCCTTCCTGGAGCTGCGCTACGAGCAGGACGTCACCAGCGGCGAGGCGCCTGCGAAGCTGTTCGAGTTCCTGGGTCTGGACCCGGTCGAGCCGGACTGGATCCGGATCGTGAATCTCAACCCAGAGGCGCGCGACTACATCAAGAACCACAACAAGCTCCTCGCCGTCGCGGCGAGCCGATCGCCGCTAGGCGAAGCCGAGGAGGCGCGCCGCGCCGCCGCCGTGCGGCGCGAGCACGCCCGCGGGCAGACTGCCGCGTTCCTGCTCGGCCTCGCCACCGACCATGCCGTGCACGAGCGGTGGGCGCGCGCCGCGGAGACCCTCGACGCGGCGCTGGCGCGCGAAGACGCGCCGTATCGCCCCTACGAGATGGCCGGGGCCTACGCCGCGCTCGAAGC
>JBERSB010000626.1:0-3104 GCA_041236755.1 Luminiphilus sp.
GCGCGCTGCTCGCGCTCGACCTGGCCCTGCGGCAGGTGCACGAAGTGCGAGATCTTGGCGCCGACGAACAGCATCGCGGACGCGTTCTTGCACGACGCCACGCAGGCACCGCAGCCGATGCAGGTCGCCGCGTCGAACGCCTTGTCGGCGTCGGCCTTCGGGACCGGCACCGCGTTGGCGTCCTTGGGAGCGCCGGTGTTGACGGAGACGAACGCGCCGGCCTGGACCACGCGGTCGAACGCAGAGCGGTTGACGACGAGGTCCTTGACGACGGGGAACGCCGCGGCGCGCCACGGCTCGACATAGATCTCCGCGCCGTCCTGGAAGCTGCGCATGTGCAGCTGGCACGTGGTCGTGCCCTTCTCCGGACCGTGCGCGACGCCGTCGATCATCACGCCGCACGACCCGCAGATGCCCTCGCGGCAGTCGTGGTCGAAGGCGACCGGCTCCTCGCCGTCCTTGATGAGTCGCTCGTTGAGCACGTCGAGCATCTCGAGGAACGACATGTCGGGCGAGACCTGGTCCAGCTCGTAGCGGACCATCCTGCCGTCCTGCCTGAAGTCCTGCTTCGTGCTCTGCTTGGACTGCCGCCAGATGTGGAGGGTGACCTTCATGACTACTTGTAGCTCCGCACGGCCAGCTCGACGTTGTCGAACGAAAGCTCTTCTTGGTGACGGACTGCGTCCTTGACCTCGCCCTTGTGCTCCCAGACGGCCGCGTGCGCGAAGTTCTGGTCGTCGCGCTTGGCCTCGCCGTCGACCTCGTGCTCCTCGCGGAAGTGGCCGCCGCACGACTCCTCGCGGGTCAGCGCGTCGCGGCACATCAGCTCGCCGAACTCAAGGAAGTCGGCGACGCGCCCCGCCTTCTCGAGCGACTGGTTGAGCGTGTCGGCGGAGCCGAGCACCTTGACGTCCTTGTAGAACTCCTCGCGCATGGCCGGGATGTCGCGCAACGCCTGCTCGAGGCCGGCCTTGTTGCGGGCCATGCCGCACTGGTCCCAGATGATCTTGCCGAGCGCTCGGTGGAAGTCGTCGACCGTGCGCTTGCCGTTTATGGAGAGCAGCTGCTGGGTGCGCTCCCTGACGTCGTTCTCGACCTGCTGGAATGCCGGGTGGCTGGTGTCGACCTCGCCGGGCTTCTGGCCCGCGAGGTAGCCGCCGATCGGGTAGGGCACGACGAAGTAGCCGTCGCACAGCCCCTGCATCAAGGCCGACGCACCCAGGCGGTTGGCGCCGTGGTCGCTGAAGTTGGCCTCACCGCAGACGAACATCCCCGGGATCGTCGACTGCAGGTCGTAGTCCACCCAGAGCCCGCCCATCGTGTAGTGCACGGCGGGGAAGATCCGCATCGGCTGCTTGTACGGGTTCTCGGCGGTGATCTTCTGGTACATGTGGAAGAGGTTGCCGTAGCGCGCCTTGATGGCGTCCTCTCCCAGCCGCGCGATCGAGTCCCGGAAGTCCAGGTAGACGCCCAGCCCGGTCTCGCCGATGCCGCGGCCGTCGTCACAGACCTCCTTGGCCGCGCGCGACGCGATGTCGCGCGGCGCGAGGTTGCCGAAGCTCGGGTACTTGCGCTCCAGATAGTAGTCGCGCTCGTCGTCCGGGATCTCGTGCGCCGGGCGCTTGTCGCCCTGCTTCTTCGAGACCCAGACGCGGCCGTCGTTGCGCAGCGACTCGCTCATCAGCGTCAGCTTGGACTGGTGGTCGCCGCTGACTGGGATGCAGGTCGGGTGGATCTGCGTGTAGCAGGGATTCGCGAAGCCCGCGCCGCGCTTGTGCGCGCGCCAGGTCGCCGTCACGTTGCAGCCCTTGGCGTTGGTGCTCAGGTAGAACACGTTGCCGTAGCCGCCGGTCGCCAGGATCACCGCGTCGGCCGCGTGGCTGCGGATCTCGCCGCTGACGAGGTCGCGCACGACGATGCCCTTGGCGTGGCCGTCGACCTTGACGACGTCCAGCATCTCGGTGCGCGCGTGCATCTTGACCGTGCCCAGGCCGATCTGCCGCGACAGCGCTGAATACGCGCCGAGCAGCAGCTGCTGGCCGGTCTGGCCGCGCGCGTAGAACGTGCGGCTCACCTGCGCGCCGCCGAACGAGCGGTTGTCGAGCAGGCCGGAGTAGTCGCGCGCGAACGGCACGCCCTGCGCGACGGCCTGGTCGATGAGGTTCACGCTGCACTGCGCGAGGCGGTAGACGTTGGCCTCGCGCGCGCGGAAGTCGCCGCCCTTGACGGTGTCGTAGAACAGGCGCCAGACCGAATCGCCGTCGTTGCGGTAGTTCTTGGCGGCGTTGATGCCGCCCTGCGCGGCGATCGAGTGCGCGCGCCGCGGGCTGTCCTGGAAGCAGAAGCAGTCGACCGCGTAGCCGAGCTCGGCGAGCGACGCTGCCGCCGAAGCGCCGGCGAGGCCGGAGCCCACGACGATGACGCGGTACTTGCGCTTGTTGGCCGGGTTGACGAGCTTGAGCTCGAACTTGCGGGTGTCCCACTTGTCCTGGATGGGACCTTCGGGGATGCGGGAGTCGAGGTTCATTGGATCCCCTCCGGTCGCACGAGGCCGATCTGGACCGACAGCGCGAGCAGCATGTTGCCGCCGGCGATCACCAGCGCGAGCACGAACGACAGCGTCTTGATCATCGGGGTGTAGCGCTTGTGCTGCAGACCGAGCGTCTGCGCGAGGCTCTGCATGCCGTGGCTGATGTGCAGGAACAGCACCACCTGGAAGGCCGCATACGCGCCTGCGATGGCCGGGTTGTCGAAGCTGGCCGTGACCATTGCGTACACGTCGTGGCCCTCGGCGCCCTTGGACTTGAGCTCGTGGTGTGCGGGGTTCGTGACGCCGAACGTGAAGTGCAGCAGGTGGTAGATCACGAACGCGAGCACCGACAGCCCGCTCAGCACCATGGACCTCGACGCCATCGTCGCCTGCACCGTGTTCGGCCGCTGGTAGGCGACCGGGCGCGCCGACTTGTTGGCGCGGGAAAGGCGGATCGCGGTCACGACGTGCAGCACGAACACCGCCAACAGCCCGATGCGCGCGACCCACAGCAGCGGGCCGAGGTCGTGCAGCCACTTGGCATAACCGTTGATCTTGTCGGGTCCCTGCAGGA
>JBERSB010000627.1:0-2418 GCA_041236755.1 Luminiphilus sp.
CGTCTACCTCGTCGACACGCGCACCGGCGAGCGGCGCCTCGTGCTGGAGAAGCACAAGTTCGCCTACGGCTCGAGTCCGGACGGCAGCCACTTCTTGTTCGTCAAGGACGACACCTGGCACGCGTGCGACGTCGCCGACGGCGCCACGCGCGCGCTGACAGCAGGCCTCGACGGCGACTTCATCAACGACGAGCGTGGCGTGCTGACCGACGAGAACCCGCCGTACGGCATCGCAGGCTGGCTGAAGGACTCCTCGGCCGTGCTGCTGCACTCGCGGTTCGACGTCTGGATGGTCCCGATGGACGGCAGCGCTGCGCGTCGGCTCACCGACGGCCGCGAAAGCCAGCTGCAGCACCGGCTGCTCGACCTCGACCCGGACGAGCGCTGGATCGACGCAGCGGGGCCGCTCTACGTCTCGCTCTACGGCGACCGCACCAAGCAGGCGGGCTTCGCCAGGCTCGACGTGCAGGAGGGCAGCGTCGAGAACGTGCGCCTGTTGGACGCGCGCGTCGGCAGCCTGCAGAAGGCGAAGTACGCGGACACCTACGCGTTCGTCGAAGAGACGGTGACCGACTCTCCCGACGTGTTCGTCGCGGGTCCGTTCCTCGCCGAGCCGAAGCAGCTGTCCGAGACCAACCCGCAGCAGGCGGAGTTCGCGTGGTCGCCGAAGGCCGAGCTGGTCGACTACCGGAGCACGCGCGGCGTGCCGCTGCAGGGGGCGCTCTACTATCCGGCCGACTACCGGCCGGGCGAGCAGCACCCGATGATCGTCTACATCTACGAGAAGCGCTCGCAGAACCTGCACGCCTACACCGCGCCGTCCGAGACGCGGCCCTACAACCCGAGCGTGTTCACGTCGCTCGGCTACTTCGTCTACCAGCCGGACATCGTCTACCGCGCGCAGAACCCCGGCATCTCGGCGCTCGAATGCGTCGTGCCGGCCGTCGACGCGGTGCTCGCCAAGGGCGAGGTCGACCCGGACAAGGTCGGCCTCGTCGGCCACTCGTGGGGCGCCTACCAGACGGCGTTCATCGTCAGCCGCAGCAACCTGTTCGCCGCCGGCGTCGCCGGCGCGCCGCTCACCAACATGATGAGCATGTCGATGTCGATCTACTGGAACAGCGGCTCGACCGACGCGCGCATCTTCCACGAGAGCCAGGGGCGTATGGACAAGCCGTTCTGGCAGGACGTCGAGACCTACATGGCCAACTCACCGATCTTCGGCATGAACTCGCTGGAGACGCCGCTGATGATCGCGTTCGGCGACGAGGACGGCGCGGTCGACTGGCACCAGGGCATCGAGATGTACAACGCCGCGCGCTTGGCCGAGAAGCAGCTGGTGATGCTGGTCTACGACGGCGAGAACCACAGCCTGCGCAAGAAGCCCAACCAGGTCGACTACCACTGGCGCGTGCGCGAGTGGTTCGGCCACTACGTCAAGGGCGAGCCGGCGCCGAAGTGGATCACCGAGGGCACGTCCTTCCTGGAGCGGCAGGAGCAGGTCCGGGTGATGAAGAAGAGCGCCAAGAGCAAGGGCGACCGCTGAGGGGCTCGCCCGCTCGGCAGTCTCCTGGTAGGCCTCGAGTGGGGCAGTAGGGACGGGCCGGGCGGCCTGTGGCCGGCGCCGACACGCAGAAGTCGGCGACAAGGTGTCGCCACGGCCGCGGCACCAACGCCGAGCGCCGGTGACGCGGGTTCGCGAACGCACCTCGTTCGGAACATCGAGCGCAGGCATGCGCCTTCGAGACGTCCGCGCCTACAGGTCGAGGTGGACGGGGTTGGACAGCCGCAACTGGCCCGCGAGCACGTCCAGTCGCACTTCTTGGAAGTAGAAGTCCAACCCCGCTGCGCTGGCAGGCAGCGCGAACTGGGTGGTCACCGACGGGAGCCGCGGCGATGAGGGGAAGGGAGCCACCGGCACCAGGACGAAGTTTGCTGGACCCAGCCACCAGTCTCCCAGCCCCGGGATCGGCACCAGCTGCGCCGCAGCGGCCACGCCGAGCCAGCGGGCGTCGCTGGCGACGCCCCTCGACTGCAGCACCGCCGACCCCGGCGCGCTCACCGACCCCACCTGCTCCAGACCGCTGCGCGCGCCGAGCCGCAGGTGCTCCCAACTGAAGGCCACCGCGTCGTCCAAGTGCGTTGCCATGAACGTCACGAAGGCGTCGCCGTGGTTGACGCCCGGCAGGAGGTGGAGCTCGGTCGGGATCCCCAGCTGGAGCGCGCGCTGGTGCACGCTGATGCTCCCCAGAGGGGAGACGGCGGTGTCCGCGGTCCCGTGCACGAGGAAGACCGGCGCCTCGCCGGCGTCCATGCTCATCGGATCCAAGAGGCCGCCCGAGATCGACATCACGCACTGGACCTCGCTCGAGAAGCCTGGGTTGCCGCTGGTTCCGTCTCCTTCGCTGTAGGCGCCCG
>JBERSB010000628.1:0-2300 GCA_041236755.1 Luminiphilus sp.
CCTACGTTCTGCAGGCCGTGCGCAGCGCGGCCGAAGGCCTCAAGATCCGGCTCAGCGAGCAGGACCAGGCGACCCTCGAGCTCGACCTGGGCGACCGCGGCGAGGTCACGCTGACCGTCACGCGCGCCGAGTTCGAGGCCGCGATCGCGCCGCTGGTGCAGCGCACGCTCGACTGCGTCAAGGCGGCCGCCAAGGACGCCGGCGTCGAGCTGGGCGCGGTCGACGACGTGGTGCTGGTCGGCGGCAGCACGCGCGTGCCGCTGGTGCGCGCGCGGCTCGAGGCGCTGGTCGGCAAGGCGCCGCACGCGCACGTCGACCCCGACCTCGCGGTCGCGCTCGGCGCGGCGATCCAGGCCGACGTGCTCGCCGGCAACGACAAGTCGCTGCTGCTGCTCGACGTGATCCCGCTGTCGCTCGGCATCGAGACGCTCGGCGGCGCGGTGCAGAAGCTGATCCTGCGCAACAGCACGATCCCGACCAGCGTGTCCGAGGAGTTCTCGACCGGCGTCGACGACCAGACCGCGGTCGACCTCGCGATCTACCAGGGCGAGCGCGAGCTGGCGCAGGACTGCCGCCTGCTCGGCCAGTTCAAGCTGAGCGGCATCCCGCCTCTGCCAGCCGGCCTGCCGCGGATCAAGGTGACCTTCCTCGTCGACGCCGACGGCGTGCTGCGCGTCACCGCGCGCGAGCAGCGCACCGGCGTCGAGGCCTCGATCCAGATCGTGCCGACGTTCGGGCTCACGCGCGAAGAGGTGCGCCGCATGATGCTCGAGTCGATCGAGCACGCGCAGGAGGACTACGTCGCGCGCGAGGCCATCGAGTCACGCGGCAAGGCCGAGGCGATGATCCGCGGCACCGACAAGGCGCTTGAGATCGCCGAGCTGCCGCCCGACCAGACGTTCGCGGTGCACAAGGCCAAGAAGGCGCTGCAGAAGCTGCTCGACCAGGGCGCCGACCCGGACGCGATCAAGGCGGGCTGCGACGAGCTGACCAAGGTCACCGCGACCATCGCCGACGACGTCATCAGCGCGTCGGTGACCAAAGCCCTCAAGGAAGAACAACAGCGATGAGCGAAGCCCGACTGATCGTGCACGAAGACGGCGAGACCAAGGAGCTGACGCTCGCGGTCGGCCAGTCGATCCTCGACGCCGCGCTGAAGCAGGGCGTCGAGCTGGACCACGCCTGCGGCGGCGTCTGCGCGTGCTCCACCTGCCACGTCAAGGTCAAGCAGGGCTTCGACTGCTTCGGCGAGGCCACCGACGACGAGCTCGACCAGCTCGACGAGGCGCGCGACGTCGGCCTCGACTCGCGGCTCGCGTGCCAGGCCAAGCTCGAGCGCGTGCCCCCAGGCAGCACCGTCGAGGTCGTGGTGCCGTCCTGGAACGTCAACATCGTCAAGGAAGGGCACTGAGCCGCCCCGCCGGGCGCGCCGTAGCCGCGCGCCCGACCGACGGCTATCGTCTGTGGCCCGATGACCGCCACGCCGCGCGACCTCACCCCCGTCACCCGCACGATCCGTGGCCTGACCATGGACGCCGTGCAGGCCGCCAACTCCGGCCACCCCGGCATGCCGCTGGGCATGGCCGAGGTCGCAGCCGTGCTCTGGACCGAGTTCTTGCGCTGGTCGCCTGACGAGCCCGAGTGGCCGGGCCGCGACCGCTTCGTGCTCTCGGGCGGCCACGGCTCGATGCTGCTCTACTCGCTGCTGCACCTCGCGGACTACCCGGTCACGCTCGACGACCTCCAGCAGTTCCGCCAGCTGCACAGCAAGACGCCCGGCCACCCCGAGTTCGGCGACACCGTCGGCGTCGAGACCACCACCGGCCCGCTCGGCCAGGGCTTCGGCAACGCGGTCGGCATGGCGGTCGCGTCCAAGATGGCCGCGGCGCGCACCGGCACGGACCTGCTGTGCGGCCGCGTGTTCGTCACCGTCGGCGACGGCGACCTGATGGAGGGCCTCAGCTACGAGGTCGCCGCGCTCGCCGGCCACCTGCAGCTCGACAACCTCGTCTGCCTGTTCGACGACAACCACATCACCCGCGAAGGGCACACCGAGCGCGCGACCGGCGAGGACATACCGCGGCGCTTCGAGGCCCAGGGCTGGCGCGTGCTGCGCTGCGCCGGCCACGACGCATCCTACGTGCGCCGCGCGCTGGCCGACGCGACGGCCGCGGCCGACCGCCCGACGCTGGTCTGCTGCAAGACCACGATCGGCAAGGGCAGCCCCAACATGGCCGACACCCACGGCGTGCACGGCGCACCGCTCGGCCCGGACGAGATCGCGCTCACCAAGCAGGCGC
>JBERSB010000629.1:0-12959 GCA_041236755.1 Luminiphilus sp.
TGTGGGCGGCGTGGAAGGACGCCAGCCAGCTCAGGCAGCGTCGCAAATCGTCGTCCTCGAGGTGCGTCCGGCGTCCGGCGTAGCCCGCGGCGTCGAGGTCCTCGAGCAGGAAGCGGAAGCCACCGTCGTGCGCCTCGGCCTTGTAGCAGCGAGCGGTGCGGTAGGCGGGGGTCGCGGCAACGCGCGCGTAGAACGCGCGCTCGACCTCGTAGGAGCGCAGCTTGCGCTCGTGCGAGGCGCGCCCCGACCAGCCGCGCGGGTGCCGCATCTCTGCGGGCGGCGCGACGTGCTTGACGACCACGCTGCGTTTTGGCTCCCCTTGCAGCTGTACGCGCAGGATGTGGCCGAAGCCGGACCAGAGCGTCTGCACGACCTCGGCGCCACGGGCGCGCGCGGCGAGGCTGGCCTCGACCCAGGCGAGCAGCTCGTTGTGGTCCGCGGGGGCGGGCATGCCGCGTCATCTTGCCCGAAGCAGCGCCCTGGGCAACCGCGCGCGGTCCGCGCTCATCGGGCCGTCGGCGGGAGCCCGCGCCGGCCGCGCCACAGCCAGTAGGTCTGCACGAACCCCGAGACGAGGAACGCCAGCAGCGCGACCTGGATGCCGGGCAGCTCCGAGAGCCAGCGCATCCCCGCGAGCAGCGCCAGGGTGCAGACGACCAGGTAGAGCACCACGGCCTCGGTGATCGGCCGGGTGTGCTTGGCGTGCACCAAGAGCCCCTGCAGGTAGTTCTGCGCAACCGCGTAGGCGGGCATCGCGATCGCGAGCGGTAGCGACGCGCACGACAGCGCGCTCAGGTCGTCTGGCAGGCCGCTGATGCGGTCGAACCAGACGCCGCCCAGCGGCGTGAGGGCCAGCAGCGCCAGCGCCGACGTGGTGACGGCGCCGATCCCGAAGCCGACGCGGGCGAGCGCGCGTCGGCCGCCGGGCTCGCCGGCGAGCGCGACGACGACCTCCTTGAACGCGAACCCCGCGCTGCGGCTCAGGAACACCACGCCGTAGACGGCGGGCCACGCCGCCAGCGAGTCGAGCGGCGCCCGCATCTGGCTCATCGCCCACGAGCCGATCGGCTGGATCACGATGGTGATGATCGGGGTGAACGCGAGCGGCGCGTAGAACGCCGCGAACGCGCGCCAGCTGATCAGCTCTTGCTCCGGCGCTCGCGGCAGGCGCGGCTGCGCGGCCCTGCGGAAGCACCAGCTGGCCCAGGCGGCCTCGGCGAGCACGCCGCAAGAGACCGCGGTCGCGCCCACGACGATGCCTGGCCAGTCCGCCGCCCAGAGCCCGGCCAGCAGGACCAGCACGTTGGCGGCGAGCCGCACGACCGTGCCCAGGCCGACGAGGTCCGAGCGGCCGCAGCGGATCAGCACGCCCTGCTGGAAGCGCCGGTAGCCGATGGCCCAGGTCCACGGCGTCATCAACATCATGCCCACGCGCGCGGGCTCGACGACTTCTGCCGGCGCGCCGATGACGTCGCGGACGACGACGTCGAAGAGCGGCGTGAACGCCAGCGCGGCGTGCAGCACCGTCAGCAGCGCCGAGGCCGCGTGCGTGAACCGCAGCAGCCGCCGGTGCGTCGCGAGGTCGGTGACGAGCGCGGTCGAGGCCGCGAGCAGCATGATGATCGGCGCCTCGATCAGGATCGAGAGCGGGTAGACCAGCGAGCCGATCGCGGCGAGGTGCGGCTCGCCGCCGGGCATGCGCGTCATCGCCGCGGTGAGCATCGGCATCTCGACGCCCATCAACAGCCAGCTGCCCGCGAGCGGCCACCAGACGCTCAGCACGCGCCGCGACGTCACCTGCGGGGCGACGGCCGGCTCGGCCGCGGCCGCGGGTGTGGCGGGGGAGTCAGGCAAGGCGGCGCAAGGTCATAGCCGCTGCGCGTGCAGCGGGCGCCTGCAAAAGCTCGCGGCCTTCGCTACCTGCGTCCGCTCCAGCGCAGCATCTGGTCGGCGAGGTCCTGGCAGTGGAACGCCTCGACGTCGACCACCACGCCTGCGCCGTTCTTCACGAGCCGCAGCTCGGGCTGCACGAAGCCGGTCACCGACGGCAGCCCCAGCCGCTCCATGCGCGCGAGCACCTCTTCGTGCAGCGCCGGGTCGATCTGCACGCCGTAGGTCTCGACCAGCTCCTTGCCGGCCGCGAAGTCGCCCTCGGCCTTGATGCGCATCAGCTCGCCGAGCAGCACGCCGCAGCCCTCGCGGAAGCGGTCGGCGTCCTCGACGACGTAGTAGGTCTTGTCGTCGCGCTTCTTGACGGTCAGGCCGTAGCCCTTGTCGAGCAGCCACAGCACGATCATCTGCCTGTTGCGCATGTGGTCCTCCTCGACGCGCTCGCCGAACGGCACGCGGCGCAGCTGGACCAGCGCGTTGCGCGCGTAGGCCTCGTACTTCGCGAGCGCGGCGACCTCGTCGGGCACGAGCCCCATCTCGCGGCACTTGCGGTCGCCGCACCAGTAGAGGCCGACGAGGTCGGCGCGGCCCTCTTCGAGGGTGCTGTAGTAGAGGCCGAGCCGCTGCGCGGGGTTCTGGATCTCGGGCAGAACCTGTCCGGACGCATGGCCGACGACCTCGTGCAGGTTGGTGTGCAGGTCGTCCATCATCGACGCGTAGCGGCGCGCGCGCGCGGCCTCGTCGGTCGTGTAGCTGAACTCGTCGAGGCTGCCCGCGGCGCGGACCTGGTTGTAGGTCTCGACGACGTTGGCGAGGTTGACGGACTTGCTGCCGTATTCCTGCCGTACGTCGGCTTCGTTGGGCAGATTGATTCCGATCGGCGTGATCGGGCCGGAGTCGCCCGTCTCGGTCACCACCGAGATGGCGCGCGCCGAGATGCCCTTGACGTCTGCCTTCTTGAAGCGCTCGTCCCACGGCATGCGCTGCTCGAACCACGGCGCCTCTTCGGCGAGCTCGGCGATCGCGCGCGTCTTGTTCTCGTCGCGGAAGCTCACGACCGACTCCCACGAGCCCTTGATCCCGCGCGCGTCCAGGTAGACCTCGACGAACCCGAGGATGAAGTCGATGCGGCTGTCGGTGTCCTGCACCCACGCGATGTTGAACTCGCGCCAGTCGTTCAGGTCGCCGGTCTGGTTGTAGCGGATCAGCTTGCGCAGGGCCTTCTGCGTCGGCTCCGGCGCGAACTCGAGGGCGCGTGTCAGGTGGCCGTTGATCGCCGCGAGCTCGTCGGCGTAGCGGCCGGGCGGGATGCCCTCGCCGTCGCCGCAGCGGTAGACCTCCTCGACGAGCGCGCCGTCCTTCTTCACCAGCCGCGAGTTGAGCCCGTTCTTCTCCTCGAATCCCAGGAGATCCTCCGAAGAGACGCCGACGTAGAGGTTGTTGCAGCTCGCGGCCACCGGGTCCTTGCCGCCTTCGGTGCTCTTGTCGGTGACGGACACGTCCGAGCCCATGTCGGTCATGACCTCCCAGGCGTGCTTGAGCGTGCGCAGCGTGACCAGCTGCTCCTTGCCCATGGCGTGGCCGGCGTTCTCGGCCTTGATGCAGGCCGCCGCGAACTGGCGGTAGTCGAGCTGCAGTCCGACCTTCTTGGTGGTCAGGTTGTTGTGGATGCCGGAGTGCACCCAGAACAGCTTGCAGTAGCGCTCGACCTCCTCGCGCACCGCCGGCTCGAGCTGGTCGCGCACGAGCCAGAGGCTCTCGAGGATCCAGCGCAGCCCCAGCGTGTGCTCGTAGCGCTGGTCCAAGAAGATGTCTCGCCCCGCGATGGCCGCCTGGGAGAGGTGGTAGGCGAGCAGCTTGTCGTTCAGCGGCAGCGCTTCGAAGCCGTCGGCGTAGAGCTGCACGACGACGGTGTCATCGACGCGGTCGAGCTGGACCCGGCGAACGGGCGGGCTCTTGCACGCAGTCGTCGCGAGAGCTACGAGCAGGCACGCAGAAGGAATCCTGGACGTGGTCGGGAACATCTGGTCGGGAAGATATCGCAGGTGCCGGTCGACGCTCTACATCCGATCCCGATCCGGTCGATAGTCCGCAGTGGTCCTGGGGAGATCCCCACGTAAGACGAACATGCCCACGCCTCGCCAGCGCCTGCAACGCCTCGACCGCGACCTCAACGTGAGCGTCATCGGCACGGGTTCGATCGGCCACTGCCTCGTGCACCAGGTGCAGCTGACGCCGCGCATGGCGCCGGTCGCCGTCGCCGACGTTCGCTTGGACAAGGCGGTCGCGTGCGCGGAGCAGCTCGGTCTCGACTACGCGGTCGTCGCCACGGCTCGCGAGCTCACGGCGGCGCTGGACCGCGGCGTCTGCGCGGTCACCGGCGAAGGCGGCCTGCTGGCAGCGTGCGACCGGATCGACGTCTGCTTCGAGGCGACCAACGCGCTCGTGCCCGCCTACCACCACGCCCGCTCCGCGCTCCGCCACGGCCAGCACGTCGTGATGATGAACTTCGAGGCCGACCTGATGTTCGGCACGCTGCTGGTCGACGAGGCGCGGCGGCAGGGGCGCGTCTACACGGCCTCGGACGGCGACCAGCCGACGGCGATCAAGCGCGTGGTCGACGACCTCGAGCTGTGGGGCTTCGAGCTGGTTTGCGCCGGCAACATAAAGGGCTACCACGACCTCTACGTCAACCCGACGACGATCGCGCCGGAGGCCGACAAGCGCGGCCTCGACCACAAGATGTGCTCGTCCTACACCGACGGCACGAAGATGTGCGTCGAGATGGCGGTCGTGGCCAACGCGCTCGGCATGGTCGCGCCGCGGCCGGGCATGCACGGCGCGCGGATCGAGCACGTGCTCGACATCTTCGACCACGTCGAAGTCGAGGCGACCTGGCGCGAGCACGGCGCGTTCGTGGACTACGTGGTAGGCGCGCAGCCCAAGGGCGGCGTGTTCGCGATCGGCTACACCGAGAGCGAGCTGCAGCGGCACACGCTGGGCTGGTACCCGCCGGACCTCGGCGAGGGGCCGTTCTACCTCTTCTACCGGCCGTTCCACCTCGGCGCGATCGAGGCGATGAACTGCGTCGTCGAGGCGGTCTGCGACGGCGACGCGCGGCTGCAGCCCAAGGAGCACAAGACCAACGTGTTCGCCTACGGCAAGAAGGACCTCGCCGCCGGCGACCTGGTCGACGGGATGGGCGGCTACGCTGCCTACGGGTTGATCGACAACCTCGACGAGCGCGGCCGGCACCCGGGCCTGCCGATCCTGCTCGCCGACGACCTGCCGCTGCTCAAGCCGGTCGAGAAGGACCGCCCGATCCTGCTCGCCGACGTCGACGCGACGCGTGCGTCCGAGGCGTTCGCGCTCTACCGCGAAGCCGTGGAGGCGGTGACGCCGCGCGGCGGTCAGCGAACGGGCCTGCCGAGCGCGTAGCGCAGCTTGCGCACCAGCATCTCTCGCCGGACGGCGACGTAGGCACCCCAACGCCCTGTTCGTCGCGTCGCCTGCGCGAGCCACCGCAGCGGCTGGGGCTCGGCCGGCCGCAGATGGCGCAGCAACGAGAGGTGGGGGACGGCCTCTTCGGCATGGTCGGCGAGCAGCAGCGCTGGGATCAGCTCGAACAGCGTCTCGACGTGCTCGGGGTCGGCCGACGCGGCCTCGCGCAGCGCGTCGAGCGCGCGCCCGCTCGCGTCGAGGCGTCGGTGGAGCCGCGCCAGCGCCAGCCACGTCGCGGCGGGGGACGCGCCCAGCCCGGCGCCTTCCTCGCGGGTCCGAACGGCTCCCTCCGTGTCCCCCTGGTCGAGCAGTCGCTCGACCAGCGCGTCGCGGAGGCGTTCGTCTGCCGGCGCCTGCGCGAGCGCCGCGCGCAGGGTGTGCGCGGCGTCGTCTGCCGCTTGCACCGCGGCCAGCTCGAGCACAGCGGAGACGCTCTCGGGCTGGAGCTGGACGGCCTGCTGGAGCGCGCTGCGAGCGCCGGCATCGTCGCCCCTCTGCGCCTTGGCGCGGCCGGCAGCGAGCTGCGCGCGCCAGCTGTCGTCGATCTCGGCGAGCCGCTGCAGCGGGTCGTCACGCAGCGCGTCGCCGCGCGTGAGCCGCGCTTCGGCGTCGGCGATGAAGCGCCCTTGCTCGAGCGCTGCGCGCGCGTCGGGGCCGAGGAAGCGCGCTGGTAGGTCGCGTGGCCCGCCCGTCTCGTCGCCCGCTGCGTCGGGCCGCGTCATGGGGTCGATGTAGCCGGCTTCGAGCGCGATCTCGCGCACGCTCGGCTCGGGCGGGCGCGGCGCGCCGCCGTCGACGAAGCCTCGCTCCCGGAGGAAGCCGAGCGTCGCGCCGACGTCCATCGCGAACAGGTCGAAGTACTTGCCGCGCCGGCCGTCGAGCCGGCACGAAGAGGCTGACTTGACGAACCACGCGTCGGCGTTCGTGACGGTGCGGTCGAGCAGGAAGCTGCTCTTCGGAAACTCCGCGCCGAAGTGGCAGGTCAACTTGTGCCGCGGCGAGAAGTAGGCGAGCCGGAACGCCGTGCCCCAGAACCCGAAGATGTAGCGGTGTCTGTGGGCGACCCGGATCTGCGTCGCGAGGTCGTGCTGTTCGGGTCGGAAGACGCGGAATCCGCTGTCAGAGAGCGCTTGCTCGAACGCGCGCTCCCCGACCGCGCGGCGGCGGCTGTCGGGCAGCGCGGCCCGGCTGAGGTAGAGCGGCTGCTCGGTCTCGGGTTGGGCGTCGAGGCCGACGCGTTCGCCGATCCGCAGGAACACTTCGCGCTGCGCCGCGTAGGCGAACTCCTGCAGACCGATCGCCGGCCGCGGAACGTGGACCTCGCGCAGGCGCACCGGCGCGGTCGGGATCATGCGGCGGCGCGCGTCGACGCCCAGCGCGCGCATACAGAGGCTCGTGAACGGCGTCTCGGACACGTCGCGACCGCCGAGGCGGTGCAGCAGCGCGGATGTCGGCCGCCCGTCCTCCAGGGTCGCCCAGCTGCGCGCCAGCGACTCGAGCAGGAAGTGGCCGAAGTGTCCGTTCAGCCCGCCCAGGTAGAGCAGCGGAACATCAATCGTGCTCTGCGGCTCGGGCAGGTCCTCGCAGCGCAGCGTGCCGAAGTGCGCGTGGCCGCCGCGGCTCACAGAGGCGGCCTCGACGGGCGCTCCGTCGGCCGCGAACAGTCCCCCCGCGACGCCTCGGTCGTCGTGGGACAGCGGCACGAACACCGCGTCGCGCACGACGTCGACGCCCGGCCTCCCGGTGGCGACCTCGTAGACGTCGCGCGTTTGCGTCGCAAACTGCTCCTCCGGGCGGTCGTAGCCGTGGAACAAAAAGTCCGAGAACGCGAGCGGCCTGGCGGATGCGGGTCTCCCCATCGTCATTACGGAGCAGGATATCTCAAAGCGCGATGGTCCGGCGGGCCGACCTAGGCGCCCCATCGGGCGCTGCCGCGCCCGGACCGCTCGCTGCATCGGTGTCCGGCCGTTGGGATGGAGCGGACGGGTGTCTCCAGGCTGTGTTCGGGATCGATTATCTTCGGCCGTAACACGGCGCAAGACCGGCTTCGTGCGCGCGCGTGGGCGCGCACCAGTGCGACCGCACCCGGTTGACCAACTGACGCGATGTGATAAACCTCATGGTACGTACAGCCTTTGCGCACAGATGCGTACTCACCCAGTCTCTTCTCCAGCTAGACACAGAACACCATGACCAAGAATCTCTGCCCCGTGGCGGTCGCACTTGCCGCCTTGGCTGCTCCTGCCTTCGCGCAGACCGGCACGCAGGTCGCCTTGCCGGCCTACAACAACACCTACAACGGCTACAGCCGTGGCTACAGCTTCACCGCTGGCAGCAACTTCTTCATCCAGGACACCGAGCTCGACGGGACGGCCCAGCAGACCGGCGACACGATGAGCATCCGCGTCAGCGTCAACGGCACCGAGGTCATGTACAGCGCCGGCACCCCCGGCCCGATCGTGACGCCCGCGGGCGGCCCGGTGCAGATCAACGCCGGTGACCTCGTCGAGGTCATCGGCAACTGGTCGCCGGCCGTGACCGGCGGCTTCTCGGCGCACAACTCCTACGGCACGGGCGGCGGCACCTACGCTACGCCGATCGAAGGCGTCTCGACGACGCTCTTCCGCGCCGGTGTGCAGTGGGACATCGGCGACCCGGGCTACGTCACGGCCGGAACGTTCAACGGCCTCAACGGCGCGGTGGGCCGCGCGTTCATCTACACGACGCCGCCCTCGGGCCTGTTCGCCAGCTTCGACGCCAACCCGTCGACCGGCGCCTCGCCGCTGACGGTCACGTTCACGGACACCTCGTTCTCGAGCGATCCGAACGGCGTCACGTCGTGGGCTTGGGACCTTGACGGCGACGGCGTCACGGACGCCACGACGCCGAGCGCTACCTGGGTCTACGGCGCCTGCGGCAGCTACGACGTCACGCTGACGGTCACCGACGGCACGCACCCGGCCTCGACCACGACGGTCGTCGGCGCTGTCCGCGCGGACGAAGTCGTCGCGGACTTCTCGGTCGCCGAGCTCGCTGCGGGCACCGGCCTCTGGCAGTTCACGGACCTCTCGACCCCGACCCCGACCGCCTGGGCGTGGGACTTCGACGGCGACGGCGTCGTCGACGACACCAGCCCGAACCCGGTCTACGTCGACCCGTCGCTTGCCAGCATCCTGAGCCTGCCGAACTGTGAGCTCACGGTCACGGGTGCGGGCGGCTGCTTCACCAACACGCTGCAGCGCGCGGTCGTGGCCTACGGCACCTACGTGGCGCCCGGCCCGACGGCTGGTGGCAACGGCACGGCGAGCTCGACGGCCGCGGGCACCTACTGGGACATGCAGGTCGTGAACCCCGAAGGCGTCAACATCAACGGCTGGACCGCGGGTGTCTACGGCTTCGCTGGCACCGCCGACGTGCGGATCTACATCACGCCCGGCACCCGTGTCGGCAACGAAGGCAACGCCGCTGCTTGGACCCTCGCGGGTGAAGGCGTGGCCACCTGGGCCGGCACCGGCACCGTCGGCGCGCCTGAGTTCGCCGCGGTCACGCTGACGCGTCCGTTCTACCTGCCCGCCGGCGACTACGGCGTGGCGGTCTACCAGCAGGACCAGGCCGGCGGCACCATGCAGGTGTCCTACACCAACGGCCCGGCTGCCTCGCCCTACGGCAACAGCGACATCGTCATCCACCCGGTCGGCAGCGGTTGCTCCTCGGTCATCGAGTTGGGCAACTGCGCGTTCACGCCGCGTCTGTGGAACGGCGTGATCAGCTACGACGTCTGCTCGGTCGCCGGTAGCGCCGCAGCGGGCACCTACGCTACGGGCTGCGCCAACTCGGCCGGCAGCGTCGCGACCCTCGCCCCGACCACGCAGCCGGTCATCGGCGCGAACTACGACGTGGCGGTCGACGCCCAGCTGCCGACGGCCGTCGCCGCGGTGATGTGCACCGGCCTCAGCCGCACGGTCTACAACGGCCTGCCGCTGCCGCTCGACCTGGGCATCCTCGGTGCCCCGGGCTGTGAGCTCGCCGCATCTGCGGACAGCACGGCGACGCTGTTCCTGGCCGGCGGCCAGGCCTCGTTCAGCCTGGCGATCCCGAGCAACCCGGCGCTCCAGTGCGGCGTGATCTACCAGCAGGCCGCGATCCTGGATCCGATCGCCAACTCGTTCGGCTTCGTGCTGTCGAACGCGGTCGCCGCCAGCCTCGGCAACTGATCGCCACGAGTTGATCGACGAAGATCCGGCCCAGCGGCCGGATCTGCGGCCGCTGCTGCGGCCGCGCGCGAGCGGGGTCGTCCCAAAGGGCGACCCCGCTTCGCTGTACGGATCGCATGACGGCGCGCAGCAAGTATCCTGTCTGCATGCTCCGCTCGCTGCTGATCCTCTGCTGCGGCTCCCTCTTGCTCGCGCAGACGCCGCCGCGCGTCGTCTCGATGGACCCCAAGAACGGCGGCACGATCTCGGCCGAGCAGACCGAGCTGGTCGTCGTCTTCGACCAGGACATGTACCGGGGCGGGCCGTCGGTCTGCGGCGGCGGCGTGACCATGCCCAAGGTGACCGGCCGGCCCCGGTGGAAAGGGGACCGCACCCTGATCGTGCCCGTGCGGCTGCAGCCCGACCACAAGTACGAGCTGATCCTCAACTGCCCGTCCTCCCGGACCATCCGCAGCAAGGAGGGGATGAAGCTGACGCCGACGACCTGGCGATTCACGACCTTCCCCGAGAAGCTGCGTCCGTGGCCCGAGCAGGAGGCCCGGAACAAGGCCGCGCTCGCGACGCTGGGGCAGCTCGTGAGCGAGCGCTACGCCTACCGCGACCGCGTCGTCAAGGACTGGCAGGCGGTGCTGCAGGAGCAAGGCGGCGCGGTGCGCAACGCGCGCACGGACCGCGCCTTCTCGGTCGCGGCCAAAGACCTGCTCGCGCGCGCGCAGGACCCCAAGGTCACGCTGGACTACCGGGGCGAGCGCCTGCCGACCTGGGATCCGCTGATCGAGCCGCTTTACCGGACGTTCGCCGTGCGCCGGTTGTTCGAGCTCGAGACGATCAGCGCGCGCGCGTTCCGCGGCCGCACCGACGACGGCATCGGCTACCTGCTGATCACGGGATGGCAGGACAACGTCGACGTCGAGCGGCTGGTGGGGGCCCTGACGGAGATGATGGACACCAGGGCGCTGGTCATCGACGTCCGGCCCAACATGGGCGGCGACGAGCGCAACGCCCTGGAGTTTGCCCGCTGGTTCGTCGCGGGCGACAAGGTCTACGCCAAGGAGCGCCCGCTGCTGCCCGGCGGCGGGCTCGGAGACGCGGTGCCGCGGTCGATCGCGGGCGGCGCTGCGACCTACGACCGGCCCGTCGCCGTGCTCAGCGGGCCGCGCGTCAAGCGGAGCTGCGAGGCGTTTGTGCTGATGATGCGCCAGGGAGCAGGCGTGCAGGTCGTCGGGCAGCCGACGCTCGGCAGCAGCGGGGAGCCGGTCCTCTACGAACTCGGCAACGGCGTCTCGGTCGAGCTGCCGGGCCGCCAGGCGCTGCGGCCGGACGGCACGTGCTACGAGGGCGAGGGCATCGCGCCGGACGTGTTCGTGCCGTGCACCAGCCGCGACCTGGAGACCGGCGACCCGACGCTCGAGAAGGCACTGGCGCTTCTGCGCGAGCGCATCAAGAAGGGCGGCTGAGCCGCGGCGGCCCGCCGAGGACGAGCGGCTGTGAGGCCATGAGCGCGAGAAAAATGTGCTCATGCGTAACAGCGACGCGGCTCGCTCCGAACGCCAGCGTGTCCGGTGCGCAGCGCTACGGCCTGCTCGCCTTGTCATGGGCGGTTGCGGTCCGCGTCGATGTCGCTGCAGCGCTCCGTCCGGTGCGCCATCGCGGACGACATTTGCGCTTCGGGAGATCGCCACTGCGCTGAACGCGCGTGCGGTTTCCCCACGACCGTGAACCCTGCGCTATGCTTGTCCATCTGTCTCACGTTGGGCCGTTTCGACTACGACCGCGTGGGAAATCCTCCCGGGTGCTTCGCGGCGCCGGGGTCGGGCTCTTGGAAGAAGGGCCACCTGCCATCACCACCATGGACAAGGAACGACACAAGCGGACCCGCGCGACCTGCGTCGTCGAGATCCCGACGCCGACCGGCGCCAGCTTGCTGCTGACGCGCGAGGCGGGCTCGAAGGACCTGATCCTGCCCGGCGGCTGGATCCGCAAGGGCGAGTCGGCCACCGACGCCGCGAAGCGCGAGCTGCAGGCCGAGACGGGCGCCGAGGCGATGACCGCCGTGCACCTGTTCGACTACGAGAGCGCCCGCACCCGCCACAAGGTCGTGCTCATCGTGCCGAAGGAAGGCGCGCTCGAGGCCGGCAAGCGCGTCGAGGAGCTGCGCCAGTTCAGCAAGGCGGGAGGAGACCTGAAGAAGCATGAGCTGTGGTCGTCGCTCAACCGCTCGATGCAGGCGATCCTCGAGCGTTATCTCGCCGCGCAGTGAGTGCGCGGCGCTGAGCCACGAACGAGGCGGCCGGCGGGCCGAAGGTGGTCTCCCGCCGCCGTTCTGAGCCGCGCCCCTCAGGGGCCGATGCGTTAGCCTCGTCTGCAGCGCGTGGCCGGCCAGGCGGGCGCGAAGCAGCGAGGCCATGACCAACGGACCCAGAGCGCGGCTCGAGCAGCTCAAAAGCGAGCCCGACGGCCGCCGCTACTCGCCGTCCGCCGGCCGCAACCATGCAGACGTCGTCGACGCCCTGGTCGCGCTGCTGCCCGAGCGCGGCGCGTGCCTGGAGGTCGCCGCGGGCACCGGCGAGCACGCGGTGTTGGCCGCGCAGCGGCTGCCCGGGTGGCGCTGGCAGCCGACCGAGCGGGACCCGGTCGGCCTCGCCTCGATCGCGGCGTGGGTGCGCCACGCGGAGCTGCCCAACCTGCTGCCGCCGGTCGCGTTGGACCTGGGCGACCGCTGGCCCTGCGAGGAGGCCTCGCTCGACGCGGTGTTCGCCAGCAACCTGCTGCACATCGCCCCGATCGCCACGGCGCAAGCGCTGTTCGGCGGCGCCGCGCGGCCCCTCACCCCCGGCGGCGCGCTGCTCGTCTACGGCCCGGTGTTCCTGCCGGACGAGCCGCGCCCGGACGGCAACGTCGCCTTCGACCGCGAGCTGCGCGAGCAGGACCCGGCCTACGGCGTGCGCACGCTCAACGAGCTGGACGCGCTGGCGGCCGCGGCCGGCCTGCAGCCTGCGTCCGTGCGCCGCATGCCCGTTAACAACGTCATGCTCGGCTTCGCGCGCGCTTGAGCGCGGGCGGCAGCAGCCGCGTCGGGGCTGTTCTCGTTCGCTGCGGCCGGATGTTCGAAAAGCGTGTCACAGCGCCGCGCCTCGGCATTCTTCTGGGAGCGCGCGGCGCTCGGCGGTCGGGCATGCTGCGCGCACCCGCACGAACCACGACGAGTCCCCAACCCGCGATGCACCACATCCCCCTGTCCGCTCTGTTCGGCTTCGGCCTGGTCTTCGTCCACGGCGCCTGCGCGTCCGGCCAGAGCGGGCCGACGCTGCTGGTCCCGTCCCAGCACGCTACGATCCAGGCCGCCATCACGGC
>JBERSB010000630.1:0-3349 GCA_041236755.1 Luminiphilus sp.
GTAGCCGCGCGCGCGGTCGCTGTCGCCGAGGTCGCGCGCGGCCTCGAAGGCCTGGCGCGCGCTGCGCCGATCCGCGGCCTGGAACGCGCGCAGCCCCTGCAGCTCGAGCAGCTCCAGCTCCGGCTCCAGCGCGAGCTCACACGCCCGGTCCTGGTAACGCCGGGCCGCGATCCACGCGGCGGCCTGGTCGGTGCCACCCGAGCTCCGACCGAGCCCGTCCTGGACGGCGGACATCTCCGCGATGGCGTGCAGGAAGTCGTCTTGCACCCGCAGGCACTGCGACAGCGCCTCCTCGGCAGCCGCGTATTGGCCGAGCACGCGGAGGTTGTGCCCCTTCAGGTAGAGCGCGTAGGCGTCTCCAGGCGAAGCCTCGAGCGCGCGGTCACAGAAGCCGAGCGCCGCCTCGGACTGCCCGAGCCTTGTGAACAGGAGCGCGAGGCCCGTCCACGCGCGGTGGCGGAGCAGCGGGTCCTCGTCGGCGATCAGCGTCAGCAGGTCGTGCGCCTCCTGCCACTTGCCCGTAGCCAGCAGACACGCCGCCTGGCCGAGCCGCGCCGGTGCGCGGGCGGCGCTCGCGCCGGCCTGCTCGAACGCCGCCTTGGCCGCGACCATGTCGCCGCCGGCGTACGCCACGCAGCCGCGCAGGTAGCTGCGCTCGGAGTCCCCGGCCGCGAGGTCCCGGGCATGTCGCAGGTCGCCTGCGGCAACGAGGCAGCCGATCACCGTGCGCACCACCTCGGCGCGCTCCAGCGGGTCCTGCACGCTACCGAGCGTCTGCTGCGCGCGCCGGGCCGACTCTGTCGCGAGGTTGGTGCGCCCGCGCACCCGGTAGAAGCCGGCCAGCGTCGCGTGCGTGCGCGCGTCGGTCGGCGCCAGCTGCGCGGCCTCGACGAGGTGGTGCTCGGCGTCGATCCACAGCCCGAGCCGCTCCTTGATGACGCCGACGCCGCGCATGCGGAAGGCCTCGGCTTCGTTGTCGCCCGAAGTGCCCTCGAGCAGCTTGATCTCCTCGCCGAGGTCGCCCATTGCCTGCAGCACCCGCTGCATCAGCCGCCGGCCGTCGAGGGTCTGCCCCGACATCTGCAAATAGACCTCTGCCTGCTTGCGCGCCTCCTCGTAGATCCACGACTCGGTCTGCGCCTGCTCCAGCAGCCAGTCCACGAGCGCCAGCCGTTCGCCCTGCCGGCTCGCGTCCTCGGGCACCGCGCGCACGCGCCGCGTGACCTCGTTGCGCAGCGTGTCGGCGACGCGGTAGCGCGCCACGGGCTGCGCGCCGTCGCCGAACGGCTGCGGCGAGCCGAGCTTGCGCTTGCTGCGGTTGAACACCCGGAAGCGGATCTTGATGCCTTCGAGGGACGAGCGCGCCTCCAGGTCGAACGGGTCGATCCCCTCGGCCGACTCCAGCACGCCGTAGAACGGCTTGCTCTGGCCTTGCAGGTAGAGACGGTCGTAGAGCCTCGCTGCCTGCTCCTCGGACATCGGACCGACCCCGATGTCCTGCGCGTTCTCGTCTGCGTCCTCGCCGCCGCCCTGCTCGGCTGCTGCGCCCGTGCGGTCGACGGTTGCGCCCGCCTGCACCGCGCCGTCTACGCGGAGCATCCACGACCTGCGGAAGTCGGGCCCGGGGTCGAGGGGCAGCCCGCACAGCGACAGCGGCGCGCGCGGCGGGAAGGCCAGCTCGCGAGGCGGCAGCGGCCGGGTCTCGCTCGGCTCGGTGAAGAAGTAACGGCGGACCAGCGCGCGCGGCGCCTACTCGATCAGCGACGCGGCGCTGTAGGGCTCGGCCTCGTATTCGATGTCGCCGGGCGCGTAGCGCGGCACCATCCGGGCCACCGTCAGGTAGTCGGTGGAGCACCAGCCCGCCATCAGCACGACCAGGATCAGCAGGACCTGTTCCTTACGGATGCTCATGCGTCGTCCTCCTGCTCGACGAACGAGATGCCCGAGAGCGTCATCTTGACGCTCACCGGTTCGCCGGCGCGCGCCGGCTCGGTGACTGTCAGGCGGTCGAGCACCAGGGTCCGGCGGGGCTCCCGGCACGACTCGAGGAAGTCGGCGAGGGTCGCCTCGTCACACTGGAACTGCAGGTCGACGCGCTGCTCCTTGATCAGCTCGCTGATGTCGACCCCACGGTTGCGCCCCCGGCGTCGCCCGGCGGTCCGGCGACCGCGGTGGCTCTCCAGCTTGATCGTGGCGACGGCCGCGAGGCCGGCGGCGTCTTCGTCGTCCCCGACCACGCGATCGTGCGCCGCGTACAGACGCCGCTGCACTTCGTCGATCATGTCGAGACCGAACAGCGTCGAGCGGATCTGGTCGACCCCGCTGGGAACGTCCCAGGCGATGTCGCTCTCTGCGACGAGCACGTCGCGGTCGCTGCCCGCGTTCACGATCGCCAGCCGCAGGTCGCGGCCGACGACGAACAGGTGCTGGTCTGCGGGCCCGCTCCACTGCCAGTACTTGGGCGCGACCTCGAACGCGAGCTCTTCGGTGAGCCTGCGCCGCTCTGTCGACAGCAGGTTGTTGGCCTCCTGGGCTGCGGCGAGCTGGCTTGTGCTGTACGCCTCACGCAGCCGGTCCTGCCGCGGCGAGGACGATTCCGGCGCGGTCACGGAGTCGACGATCGCGCCGCCGACCAGCCAGACGACGGCGCCGATCGCGCAACCGACCAGCCACTGCTTTTTGTCCTGGGCGAACTCGGAGACGTCCATCAGTTGGCCTCCTCTGCTTGGGGAGCCGGGGGCTCGAGGTCGACGGTGAAGACCACGCGCTTGGCGCTGTCCTGGCTCGGGCGGTCCTTCATGTCCGCGACCATGCGTCCCTCGATCAACGGGTCCGATCGGAACTTCTGGTAGAAGTCGACGATCACCCGGCTCGGGTCCACGCCGTTGAGTTCCTTGGCGGCCACCTCGACCGTCACCTGCGGCAGCGCGTCGCCGCCGCCGCGGGCGCGCTTGGCGCCGACCTCCAGCTTCTCGACCCACAGCTGCGGTGGCAGGTGCCGCGTGACCGCGCGCTGGACGCGCAGCAGGCCGGAGAGGGGCAAGGCGCGTCGCCGCAGGTTCTCGACCAGGGCGCGGTCGACCTCGTTCTGCTCGATCAGCGCGACGGCATCCTCGTGCGTGCGGTTGATGCTCGAGACCTTGCGGCGCATGGCGTTGGCGTAGCGGCGCTGCTCTTCGGCGGCCTGACCGTTGTAGTTGGCCTGCAGCCCGAACAGCGCGAGCACCACCACGCCTGCGAGGATGTTGAAGACGGTGCGCTGCTGGAAGCGCTGCCGCTTGCGGACCGCCTCGGGCAGGATCTCGAGCGAGTAGAGCGTGTCGTCGAGCCGCCCCACCGACAGGCCCAG
>JBERSB010000631.1:0-3206 GCA_041236755.1 Luminiphilus sp.
TGGCGCAGCCGGCGGCCCGGTCGGAACGCCTGCTCCTCCAGGCGGCGAGCCAGCCCGAACGCCCCGACCAGCGCCGCTGCCCCAGCCGGCCCGACGCCCGCGCGCTGCAGTTCGCGCACGCCGCGGCCCGCGAGGCCCGCGAGCCCGCCGAACTCACGGAGCAGGTCATGCGCGAGCTGCTCGGCCCTGGCCGCCGGCCGGCCTTTCGCGAGCACGAGGGCGACGCAGTCCGCGTCGCTGAGGCGGACCTCCCCCAGCACCTGCGCGCGCTCGCGCGGGCTCCACCTCGGCACGTCGGCAGGGCTCGGCTGGGTCATGCCGTGTCGGGCCCGACTCACGGCCCCGGTCGCACGAATCAGTGGCAGCGCAGCTCGAGCTCGGCTTCGCGGATGCGGACCAGGGCTTGGTCGCGGTCCGTCCCGGCCGCCATCATCTCGGCCGCCACCTGGGCGTCCTCGGGGCGCCCGCAGCGCAGCGACACCTCCACCGCAGCCTGCAGCAGTCCTTGCCGCGCGCCTTTGTCCTTCAGCGGGTCGTAGTCGACGACCGACGCGATGAACGCGTAGAGATCCGGGTCGACGCGCTTGAGCTCCCAGCGCGTGTGCCCGTGCGTCGTCTCGCAGCCCGGCCGCTTGGCGAGGCTGACGAACGCCTCGACACCTTGGCCGAAGTACTCGGCCTCGTTGCTGGCCGCGTAGTAGTCGAGGCAGCGCTGCTCGACCATCGCCTGCTTGTAGAGCGAACGGACGCGCGCGCGCTCCAGCGGCCGGAAGGTGAAGAAGTGGACCTGGTGCGCGACCTCGTGCGCGAACGTGTCGAACCCGAACGTCGCGGCTTCGTCCAGCGCCTCGATGCCGGTCGCTGCGCGGAGGCCGCCGATGCCGCGCACGTCGTCCCAGACGCGGCCGTCGAAGGTGCGCCGGCCGCGCAGGTTCTTGCGCGCGTCGTCGTCGGTCGTGCGCTCCAGCTCGGCGAGCAGGTCGTGTCGGCCGCCGACCTGGATCAGCTTGCCGAGCCGGCTGCGGAACACCGCCGCCGTGCGGTCGATGACCTGGCGGCGCGACGGCGACAGGCGGCGGTAGTAGGGCACGAACTCCGCGATGCGAAGCTCCCGGACGTTGGGCACCGGCAGCCGGTCCGACAGCGCGCGGAACGCCTCCTCCTGCAGCGCCATGCTCTGGGCCGTGCGCTCGGCGAAGAGCGACTCGCCGAGCAGGCGGTGCACGATCGGGTGGCCCGGCTGTTCGGCCGCGAGGCGCCGGAGCAGCTCGATCGCGCGGCGGCGCTCGCCCGCAGCCAGCGCGCGCACGGCGACCTGCAGCGCCGCAGGGACGTCGACCACGACCGGGTCGATGAGGCCCGAGCCGAGCCGCAGGTGCGCTTCGGCGCAGCGGTCGTCGCGCGCGACGACCTGGCGGTAGACCTCAGCGGCGTGGCCGGTCCGCTGCACCCGGAACAGCGCCGAGCCGCGCGCCGCCAGCAGCTCGACGGTCGGAGCCTGCGCGCGCTCCAAGAAGGCGCGCGAGCGCGTCACGGCGTCGTCGAAGCGACGCGCCCGGATCAACGCGCGCACGACGAGCGCCATCGCGTCCTGGCGACCCGGCGCCGCTGCGATCGCGTGCTCGCCGTAGGCGGTCGCGTGGTCGGCGTGGCCCAGCATCAGGTGCGAGCGACCGAGGCCGAGGCTGCGCTCGAGCGCCTGGTCGTCCGAGGCCTGCGCGTCGCGGAACACCCGCCAAGCCGACAGCGGGTCCTCGACCCTCAAGAGCCCTTCGCCCTGCTCGATCCAGGCGGGCGGCGTCGGCACGTGCACCTCGAGCGAGGGTGCCGGCGCCTGCGCGCTCGGCGCGCCCGCGAGGGCGCACAGCGCGATCAGCAGCGCAGGGGTCGAGGAGAGCGGCGTCATCGGGAGGTTCCACCTCCTTCTTCGGCAACCGCCCCCCGGCGCTTTGGCGGGTGGTGCGGCCCTGAGACGCCGACGCGCTGGCCGCGATGCCACCGGCCGCTCCGCGCCGCGGATCCGCGCGCGGCGCCGAGGACCTCGATGCGCTCGACGGCGCGCGTGCCGAGCACCTCACCCAGCGGGCTGCGGCGCGGGCCGATGACGCCGACCTCGCGGCCGACGAACAGGGCGAGGTCGAAGCGGCCCGTGCGGCAGGTCAGCTCCAGCTGACGGCGGCCGCCCTTCTCGAGGTAGAACACGCCCGGCTCGGCGATGCGGCTCTCGTAGCGCAGCCAGCCGATCTACTCGAAGCGCTCGAGCCGGTCCTTGGGCTGCTCGGCCTGCGGCTCGACGTCAGCCGCCGGCGGCTCGCTGTTGGTCACCGCGGTCGCCTCGGCGATCCACTGCTGCGTCTCGATGCGCTTCTGGAGCGACGCCGCCGCGCCGCGCGCGGTGCCGTCCTTCTGCAGGCCCTTCTCGACCTTGGCGAGCGCCTTCTTCAGGCCGTCGAAGCGCTGCTCCTCGATCGGCTTGGCCAGCTCCTTGGTGAAGGCAGCCTCGACCACCTGGACCGCCTCGAGGTCGATGCGGTCGAGCTCCCGACGCTTCTTCTCGGCGGCGATCGCGTCGAGGCGGGCCTGCGACGCGGCCTGCGTGTTCGCGGCGAACGCCTCGTAGGCCTTCTCGACCGCGTCGTCGGCTTCGACCTCCTCGACGTCGGCGCTGGCGAGCCACGCCGGGACGCCCACGGCGCGCGCGCGGAACCAGTCTCCCTGTTCGTCGATCACGTGCAGCGCCGTGGACTCGGCGAGCTGCGCGACCGGCGCCTCGCTGGTGCGCGGACGGTAGCGGAACGCGACCTTGGAGCCCTTGGTGGTCACCGTGCCGTCCTCGGCCATGACCGTGAAGCGCTTGCTCACGTAGCCGAGCGGGCCGAGCGGCAGGATCACGGCGCGGAAGCCGTTGTCGCGCTCGCCGAGCCGGACGACCTGGTCCTTGGCGAGCACGTCCTCGAACACCGGCGGCGTCGCGACGTCGCTCGGCCAGCAGCGCAGACGCGCCTCGTCGGCGCGCACCTTGCCGTAGACCGGCGCAGCCGGCTGGGTCGCAACCGGGTCCTGCTCAGCGGCCGCCGCCGACTCGCCAGCGGGCTGTGCACCAGCAGGCTGGGCAACTGCGGGCTGGGCAGCTGCGGGCTCTACGACAGCGGGCTGCGCAGGCTTCGGGCCGGCCGGCGTGGGACCCGTCGCGGGCTCCTGAGCGG
>JBERSB010000632.1:0-4353 GCA_041236755.1 Luminiphilus sp.
CGTCGCGAGCCGGAGCTCGTCGTCGCTGCGGTCGGCGGCGCCGGGGTCCGGCGGCGGCGGCAGCTTCGCGAAGTGCTTCTGGGCGTCGTCGTGCAGCTCCAGACCTGCGGTCGCCGAGGCATACAGCGCGAACCAGGCGCGAAGCTCACGGTGCGCGAGGCGCAGCTCGGCGAGCGCGACGTCCAGGTCGCCGTCGGCTGCCAGGATCTGGGTCTGGGACGGCAGCAGGAGCCGCTCGAGCTCGCCGAGGCGCGGGTCGATCTCGCGCCGGATGGCCGCGTCGGTCAGCGCGCGGCTGTGCGTCACCGCGAGCGCCTGCTCGCGCAGCGTCGCGACCTGCTTGGCGCCTGCAGCGTCCAGCAGCGCGCGCTGGGCGCGCGCTGCGGCCGCTTCGTAGGTGCCGAAGACGCGGGCGGAGAGGCGCGCGTAGTCCTGCGCCTCGTCGACGCAGCGCTTGTGGAGGGTCGTGGATGCCTGCAGCCGCGCGCGCGTGCGGCGCGTCTTCAGCTGCGCGAGGATCTCGGTGGCGGCCGTAAGGTCGGCGCGCTTGGACTTCAGCCGCACGAGCAGGGTCGCGGTGGGCTGCGGTGCCGGCGCAGGCGACGGCTCCTGCGCGCGGATCGTGAAGCCCAGCAAGAGCGCGGTCGCGAACGGAAGGACGGAGGCCATGCGGTCTTGGAGGGGCGGCGAGGAAGCTGTGCTGGAGCGCGCGTCCGGCCGCGCTCGGGCCGAAAGAGTCTAGCGCGGACGCGCGCGGCGTCTCGCAGCTCGGGCGATCGCCCGGTCGCGGCGCGGCCGCTGTGCGCGCGGCCGGCGACTCAGTTCTTCCAGTTCTTGTTCTTGTTCTGCCAGCGCTGCCAGTCGGGGAACTTGGTCAGCGACATGCCGGTCAGCTTCTGCAGCGTGCGGACCCAGTGGCCTTCGCAGGCGCGCAGGATCCGGAGCGCGTTCTGGGGCCCGAAGTCGACCGGTCCGTTCGAGTTGTTCGACACGGGCCTGGTCGACTCGGACGCGAGGCTGCCCCACGCGCGGATGATCTGGCTCACGATCTCCCGCTTGTCGCGGATCTTGGCCTCGGTGAAGTTGCCCAGCGCCTCGCCCGACGCGGCGCGCAGCGGGTCCCGCGGGGAGCGGGACGTCACCTCCAGCAGGTAGTCGATCTGCTTGTCGTCCTTGGTCTTCCCGAGCGCTCTGAGCATGTGGGCGCGCAGCGAGAGGTTGTCCTTGAAGCGCTTGTTCTCGACCGCGCGCGACAGCTCCTTGGCGCCGTCCTTGCCGTACTTCGCCAGCCCGTCGGCGGCTTCGCGGTAGAGGATGTCTTTCTGCCCCTCGCGGACCTTGCCGAGCTTGAAGACGTCGCCCAGGCCCTTGGCGATCTTCTTCTGGTCCTTGGAGTTCTGCTTGTCGGGCGTCTTGGTCAGCGCCTGCATCAGGCCGATGGCCTGGAAGTCGTCCTCCATCTTGAGGTTCTTGGCGTAGCGCTTGAGCTCGGCGATGCGCTTGGGCACGGCCGGATCGGCGGGCGGGTCCTTCGCTTCCTGCGCGACGGCGAAGCTGCAGCACAGCGCTACGGCGTAGAGCAACGGTGTCGGCCTAAGGCAAACCATGGCGCCATTGTAGGGCGGCGCCGGCCGCTTGCATGGGGTGCGCTGTCACTTGGCTGCGACGGCGGGATTTCGGGGGGCTTGCGCATTGCAAAGCAGGCGTTCGATCCAGTAGCACACACGGTCTGGACAGCCCGATGACGCGCGTTTTGATCACTGGTGGAGCGGGCTTCATAGGCTCACATCTGGCGCAGCGCCTGCTCGCCGACGGCGACACCGTCCGGGTCCTCGACAACCTGGATCCGTTCTACGCGCCCGCGATCAAGCAGCGGAACCTCGACCTGCTGCGGGAAGCGGGCGGTGAACGCTTCTCCTTCGTAGAAGGAGACTTGCGGGACGCCGACGCCTGCCGCCGTGCGGTCGACGAGGCCGAGGTCGTGGTGCACCTGGCGGCGCTGGCGGGGGTGCGGCCGTCGCTGGCCGACCCGGCGCGCTACATGGACGTCAACGTCACCGGCACGCAGATCCTGCTCAACCAGGTGGCGGACCCGTCGGTGCGGGTCGTCTTCGGCAGCAGCTCTTCGGTCTACGGCGGGAGCAAGGAGATGCCGTTCCACGAAGGGCTCAAGGTCGACCGGCCGGTGTCGCCGTACGCGGCCAGCAAGAAGGGCGGCGAGGTGCTCTGCCACACGTGGCACCATCTGCACGGCAACCCGCTGACCTGCTTGCGGTTCTTCACGGTCTACGGGCCGCGCCAGCGGCCCGAGATGGCGATCCACAAGTTCGCGCGCATGATCACCGACGGCGACGCGATCCCGTTCTTCGGGGACGGCAGCTCGCGGCGCGACTACACCTACGTCGACGACATCGTCTCGGGCGTGCGCGCGGCGATGGCGCGGACCGAAGGCTACGACATCTTCAACCTCGGCGGCGCTGCGACGACTTCGCTTTCTGAGCTGGTCGAGCACCTCGAGCGGGCGCTCGACAAGCCCGCGAAGCTCGACCGTCAGCCGGACCAGCCGGGCGACGTGCCCGTGACCTACGCCGACGTCACGCGCGCGCAGCAGCAGCTGGGCTACCGCAGCGAGACGCCGCTCGCAGACGGCGTGCAGAAGTTCTGCAGCTGGTACCTCGAGGAGAAGGCCCGAGGGAGGGTCGCGTGAGCGGGCGCGTGTTGGTCACCGGCGGAGCCGGCTTCATCGGGTCGCACGTCTGTGAGCGGCTGTGCGCCGAAGGCCGGCAGGTCGTCGTGCTCGACGATCTCAGCACGGGCAGCCGCGCCAACCTCGACGGCCTCGACCTGACCCTCTACGAGGGCTCGGTGGCGGACCTGGACGCCGTCGAGCGCGCGATGGAGGGCGTCGACAAGGTGGTGCACCTCGCAGCCCTGCCCTCGGTGGCGCGGTCGCTCGAGCGCCCCCTCGACACGCTGGCCGCGTGCGCGACCGGCGTGGCGCACGTGCTGCACATTGCCCGGAGTGCGGGGGCGCGCGTCGTCTACGCGGGCAGCAGCTCGGTCTACGGCGACCAGGACGCCCAGCGCAAGCACGAGGAGCTGCGCGAGTCGCCGATGTCTCCCTACGCCGCGGCGAAGCTCGCCGGCGAGCTCTACTGCCGCACCTTCGCGCGCGTGTTCGGGCAGTCGATCGTGGTGACGCGGTTCTTCAACGTGTTCGGCCCGCGGCAGCCGGCCGACAGCCCGTATTCGGGCGTCATCGCCGCGTTCTCACGCAACCTGCTGCTCGGCAAGCCGGTGCGGATCGACGGCGACGGCGGCCAGGCGCGTGACTTCACCTACGTCGAGGACCTGGTGACCGGCGTGCTGAAGTGCCTCGACGCGGACAGCACCGGCTGCGAGACCGTCAACCTCGCCTACGGCGACGCGACGACGGTGATGGACGTCTACGAGCGCCTCTGCTCGTTCACGAGCACGGAGCGGCCGGATCAGGTGATACCGGACCCGGTGATGGCGCCGCCGCGCGCCGGCGACGTCCGGCACTCGCTGGCCGACGTCAGCCGGGCGAAGCAGCGCTTTGGCTTTGCTCCTACGATCGGTTTCGCCGAAGGACTACGCAGGACGTTCGCCTGGTACCGGACGCAGATCGAATCGGAGTAGTCGCAATGAAAGGTGTCGTACTGGCCGGTGGCCTCGGAAGCCGTCTCTATCCGCTGACGAAGATCACCAACAAGCACCTGCTGCCGGTCTTCGACAAGCCGATGATCTACTACCCGATCCAGTGCCTCGTGAACGCGGGCATGACGGACATCCTGGTGGTGACGGGCGGCAACTACGCGGGGCACTTCCTGCAGCTGTTGCGCAACGGCTCGGACTTCGGCCTCCGACGGCTCGGTTACGCCTACCAGGACGGCGAAGGCGGCATCGCGGACGCGCTCAAGCTCGCAGAGGAGTTCGCCGACGGGGACTCGATCTGCGTCGTGCTCGGTGACAACATCATCGAGGGCAACATCAAGAAGGCCGCGGACGACTTCGCGGCGCAGGGCGGCGGAGCCAAGATCCTGCTCAAGGAAGTGCAGGACCCCGAGCGCTTCGGCGTCGCGACGGTCGACGACGACGGCAAGGTGCTGAAGATCGTCGAGAAGCCGAAGGCGCCCGAGACCAACCTCGCCGTGATCGGCATCTACATGTACGACGCCGAGGTCTTCGACATCTGCCGCGAGCTCAAGCCGTCGGACCGCGGCGAGCTCGAGATCACGGACGTCAACAACGAGTATGTCCGCCGGGGCACGCTCACCAGCCAGAAGCTCGACGGCTGGTGGACCGACGCGGGCACGTTCGAGTCGCTCTACC
>JBERSB010000633.1:0-5127 GCA_041236755.1 Luminiphilus sp.
TGAGCCGCTTGATGATGTCCTTGATCTTCTGCTTGGACTCGGTGCGCGTGAGGTCCTCGCGCAGCGTCTCGCTGAGCAGGTTGAGGTCCAGGCGACGCAGCAGCTCGCGCACGGCCTCGGCGCCCATGCCGGCCTGGAACGCCATCCCGTACTTCTGGCGGGACTGGCGGAACTCGTCCTCGCTGAGGAGCTGCAGCTCCTTGAGCGGCGTGTCGCCGGCGTCGATGACGATGTAGTCCTGGAAGTAGATGACCTTCTCCAGGCTCGCCGTCTTGAGGCCGAGCAGCGTGCCCAGGCGCGACGGCATCGCCTTGAAGAACCAGATGTGCGCGACGGGCGCGGCCAGGTTGATGTGGCCCATGCGCTTTCTGCGCACGCGGCTGTGGGTGATCATCACGCCGCACTTGTCGCAGGTGATGTTCTTGTGCTTGATGCCCTTGTACTTGCCGCAGGAGCACTCCCAGTCCTTCTCGGGTCCGAAGATCCGCTCGCAGAACAGACCGTCCCGCTCGGGACGGTAGGTGCGGTAGTTGATCGTCTCCGGCTTCTTGACCTCGCCGAACGACCAGTCGCGGATGTCCTCGGGCGAGGCCAACCGGATGGTCACCGATGCGTAGTCGTTGATCTTGTCGTAGATGGGTTCGACCATCGTGCGCCTTGTGGGTGCTTGTCGCTCACGCCGCGGTCACGTCGCGAGCAGGGGTTTCGGAGAAGGTTGTTCGATTCGTTGGATGGCGAGGACAGCCGGGCTCAGCCCGGCATGACGTCCTCGGCCGCGCCGCGCTTGTGCAGCTCGATGTTGAGGCCGAGGCCCTTGATCTCGTTGCAGAGCACGCCGAACGAGACCGGCGTGCCGGGTTCGAGGATGTTCTCGTTCTTGACCATGGCCTCGTAGATCTTGGTCCGGCCGTCGACGTCGTCGGACTTGACCGTCAAGAGCTCCTGCAGCACGTTCGCTGCGCCGTAGGCCTCCAGCGCCCACACTTCCATCTCCCCGAAGCGCTGGCCGCCGAAGCGGGCCTTGCCGCCGAGCGGCTGCTGGGTGATGAGCGAGTAGGGGCCGGTCGCCCGGGCGTGCACCTTGTCGTCGACGAGGTGGTGCAGCTTCAGCATGTAGAGCGTGCCGACCGTCGTGCGCTGCGTGAACTCCTCGCCGGTACGGCCGTCGTAGAGCTGCGACTTGCCGTCGGTGTCGAAGCCCGCCTTGGTCAGCGCCTCCTCGATCTCCGACTCGCTCGCGCCGTCGAAGACGGGCGTCTGCACGCGCCAGCCGAGCTTGCGCGCCGCCCAGCCGAGGTGGGTCTCGAGGATCTGGCCGACGTTCATCCGGCTCGGCACGCCGAGCGGGTTGAGCACGATGTCGACCGGGGTGCCGTCCTCGAGGAACGGCATGTCCTCGACGGGCAGGATCTTCGAGATCACGCCCTTGTTGCCGTGGCGGCCGGCCATCTTGTCACCGACCGAGATGCGGCGCTTGGTCGCGACGTAGACCTTGACCATCTCGAGCACGCCCTGGGGCAGCTCGTCGCCCCGGGAGAGCCGGTTGACGAGCTTGTTCTTCTCGGCCTCGGACTCCTCGATGCGATCGCCGAACTCCTGCAGGATCTGCATCAGCTCGGTCTTGACCTTGCCGGCCTTCTGCTCGTCGGCCACCTGGCGGACCCGGTCGCGGATCGTGCGCAGGTCCAGGATGAGCATCTCGTCGTTGACCGCGAGCACCTTGCCCTCGGCCGACTTGACGGAGTCGCCGAGCAGGTTCTTGGCGTTCTCGAGCAGGCGCTTGGTGCTGCTGCGGAACTGCTTGAGGAAGTCGATCTCGGCGTTCTTGATCTCCTCGAGGTTGCGGGTGCGCTCCTGCTCGGTCAGGTTGACCTTGCGGGAGTACTTCTCGGCCCCGATGACGATGCCCTCGACGCCGGTCGGCACCTCGAGCGAAGCGTTCTTCACGTCTTCGCCGGCGCGGCCGAAGATCGCGTGCAGCAGCTTCTCCTCTGGCGTCAGCTCGCTCTTGCTCTTGGGCGCGACCTTGCCGACGAGGATGTCCCCCTTCCGGACGCGCGTGCCGACGCGCACGATGCCGCCCTCGTCGAGGTGGCGCAGCGCCTTCTCGCTGACGTTGGGGATGTCGCGCGAGAACTCCTCCTTGCCGAGCTTGGTCTCGCGGATCTCGACCTCGAACTCGTCGATGTGGATCGACGTGTAGACGTCGTTGCGGACGAGGTTCTCGCTCAGCAGGATCGCGTCTTCGTAGTTGTAGCCGTCCCACGGCATGAAGGCGACGGTGACGTTCTTGCCGAGCGCGAGCACGCCGTTGTCGGTCGCGGCACCGTCGGCCATCACCTGCCCGGCCTTGACCTTGTCGCCGAGCTGGACGATCGGCGTCTGGTTCTGGCAGGTGCGCTCGTTGAGCGCCTCGTACTTGCGCAGCTTGTAGACGTCGTCGCCGACCACGATGCGGGTCGCGTCGACCGCGGTGACCGTGCCGGCCTTCTTGGCGCGCACGACCATCGAAGAGTTGCTGGCGACGACCTCCTCCATGCCGGTCCCGACCACCGGAGCGTCGGTGATCAGCAGCGGCACGGCCTGCCGCTGCATGTTGGAGCCCATCAGCGCGCGGTTGGCGTCGTCGTGCTCGAGGAACGGGATCAGCGACGCCGAGACGCCGACGACCTGCTTGGTCGACACGTCCATGTAGTCGACCTCCTTGGGCACGATCAGCGCCGGGTCGCCGTTGACGCGGGCGATCACGAAGCCCTGAGGGTCAGCGACCAGCTTGCCGTTCTTGTCGGTCGGCGTGTCCGCCGGCGCGAGCGCCGCGTTGCTCTCCTCGTCGGCGCGCAGCCGCACGACCTCGTCGGTGACCTTGCCGTTCTTGATGACGACATAGGGCGTCGTCAAGAAGCCGTAGTCGTCGAGCGAGCTGTAGATCGACAGCGAACTGATCAGGCCGATGTTGGTGCCTTCCGGCGTCTCGATCGGGCAGAGGCGGCCGTAGTGCGAGGTGTGCACGTCGCGCACCTCGAAGCCCGCGCGCTTGCGGTTGAGGCCGCCGGGGCCGAGCGCCGACAGGCGCCGCTCGTGCGTCAGCTGCGACAGCGGGTTGGTCTGGTCGACGACCTGGCTGAGCTCGCCGCGCGCGAAGAAGTACTCGATCGCCGAGCTGAACGTCTTCGAGTTGATCAGGTTGCGCGGCGTGACCGTGTCGACGTTCTCGAGGTTCATCCGCTCCTGCGCCGTGCGGCGGAGCTTCAGGAAGCCCTTGCGGAACTCGTCGCCGGCGAGCTCCTGGATGGTGCGCACGCGGCGGTTGCCGAGGTGGTCGATGTCGTCGATCTCGCCCTCGCCCATGCGCAGGCCGAGCAGGTAGTTGATCGCCTCGACGAAGTCCGTCGCAGACAGGGTCTGCCGCTGGTTCTTCTCGTCGCCGCCGAACTTCCGGTTGAGGCGGAAGCGGCCGACGCGGCCGAGGCGGTAGCGGGTCTCGTCGAAGAACTTCTCGTGGAAGAGCTCGCGGGCCTTCTCGAGCTGCGGCGGGTTGCCGGGGCGGAGCCGCTGGTAGATCTTGAGCAGCGCCTCCTCGTGGCTGTTGGTGGTGTCCTCGCGCAGCGTGTTGAGCAGCAGGAAGTCCTCGGGGTCGCGCAGGACCTGGACCTCACGCAGCTCGCTCTCCGAGATCGCGCGCGCCGCCTCCTCGGTGATCTCCTCGCCCGAGCGCACGAAGGGGTCGCCGCTCGCCGCGTCGACGATGTCGCCGACGGCGTAGGTGCCGACCAGCTTCTTGGCGAACTTCGCCTCGGGGTCGGTCTTGCGGCGCACGACCTTCTCGACGTCGTAGAACTCGTGCAGGATCGCCGAGTCGGTCGAGTACTTCGCGTCCATCGCGCGCAGCAGCGTCGTGCACGAGAACTTGCCGGACTGGTCGATGCGGATCGCGACCGCGTCCTTCTTGGTGACGTTCAGCTCGATCCAGCTGCCGCGCTCAGGGATGATCCAGCAGCTGTGCAGCTTCTTCTCGCCGGTGTGCATCTCCACCGAGAAGTCGACCCCGGGCGAGCGGTGCAGCTGGCTCACGGTGACGCGCTCCGAGCCGTTCACGATGAACTCGCCGCCGCCGATCATGATCGGGATCTCGCCGAGGTAGATGTCCTCCTCGACGGGCTCCGGCTTCACCAGGCGCACGCGGATCTTGAACGGGTAGCCGTAGGTGACCCGCAGCTTGCGGCACTCCTCCACCGTGTAGCGCGGCCGGCCGAGCTCGTAGCTGACGAACTCCAGGCACAGCGTCTTGTCATACGAGTAGATCGGGAAGATCTCACGCAGCAGCGCCTCGAGCCCGTCCTCCTTCCTGCGGTTCGCCGCGACGTCCGGCTGCAGGAAGAGGTCGTACGACTTCGTCTGCATCTCGACGAGGTCGGGGATGTGGGCGACGGACCGGAACCGACCGTAGACGACAGTCTCCATGCAGTTGCACCTGATTGCCCCCAGCAGGGGCCTGATCGCTTCGCCTCCCGAAGTGACCCGGCGTGGTCACGGAGCGACGAAGCAGTGTTTGTAGTGAGCGGAACGAACCAACCAGAGGCCAGCCCGACGGGCCGAGCTTCGAGAAGCTCCCGCGGACGCCAGGGGGAAGCGACGCGTCAGGAGTCCCGACCGGGACCGAGCAGACCCTCGTGCCGTGGCGACCGCTGTGCCGTCCGCCGCCCGCGCACCTGGACTCCGTGCGCCGCGCAATCCACCACGGCCGCAGCGGACGCGGGGCGAAGGGGCGACAGGGGTCGGTGGGCGTGACGGGAGGGACGCAGCGGAGCGGCCACGTGCAAAAAGTGATCCGTCCAGCGCGAGAAAGCGTAGACGCCCCGCGCACGGACCCGCAACCAAAAACTGCGGGCCGAGTTCGGGGCGCTGGCTCGATCGGCTGGGGAGCGCCTGGCTGCGCCGGCCGGGGCCGTCGCGACAGGTCGCTCCTTGGACCACTCCTCGCGGAGCACTAGGACAGCTCGACCGTGGCGCCGGCTTCCTCGAGCTTCTTCTTGATCTCTTCGGCTTCGTCCTTCGAAGCGCCTTCCTTGACCGGCTTCGGCGCTTCGTCGACGAGCGCCTTGGCCTCCGTGAGGCCCAGGCCCGTGA
>JBERSB010000634.1:0-3675 GCA_041236755.1 Luminiphilus sp.
GGCGGGCCCGTCGGTCGCGCCCGACGGCCACGGCGTGTTCGAGGCGTTCGTCGAGGCGACCGTGGCGCTCGTGGAGCGCAAGGTCGACCTCTACGGCCTGACCGAGGAGAGCGAGGCGGCGTCGGTCGCCGAAGGCGTGCGTGAGCGGCTCTGGACGCTCTGCGACGAGGTGCGCCGGGCGCGCGAGGCGACGCCGCTGAGCGAGCTGCCGCAGACCAAGCTGGTGCCGTCGGCCGACGGCGACAAGGCCGTGGCCGACGAGGCGCAGAGGGTGCGGGCAGACGGGGCTGACCCGGACGCCGACGTCGACGGCGCGGAGCCGGAGATCGAGCTGCGCGAGACCGCGACGCAGTCCGCCGAGATGCTCGAGGGCGTGGTGCTCAGCAGCGAGGACGACGACGGTGACGGAGGCGCCGCCGGCAGCGCGTTCGGCTACGAGCTGCGCGACAGCGTGGTCCTGGCCGGTCCCGTGGAGAGCAGCGTGACGGGCGACGAAGTGCTGTCCGACGAAGAGCTCGACATCGACCTGGAGGCGGCGCTCGAGGACCTAAACAAGGCTTCGGCGGACAACGTCTCCTCGGACCTGCTGGACACGACGATGCAGTCGAACCTGGAGCTCGCGGCCCGCTACGGCGAGCTCGACGAGCGCCGCCTGCAGCTCGAGCGCAAGGTCGAGGAGCTGGTCGACGTCGCGCAGTGCACGGTGCACGACCTCAACCGGCCGCTGAGCGCGCTCCGGCTGATGCTGTCCACGCTCGACAAGGGCTACCTGGGCGAGATCACCGATCCGCAGCGCCACGCGGTCGAGAACGGCCTCTTGGCCGTCGACCAGATGGACAAGCTGATCCGCGACCTGATCGACAGCTCCCGCCTCGACCACGACGGCGTGCACCTCGAGTTCACCGAGTGTGACCTGACGGTGCTGTTCGCCGACGTGCTGCGCACGCTGCGCTACGAACTCGAAGAGCACGACATGCAGGTCCGCATCGAGCCGCTGCCGGTGGTCAAGGTCGACCAGTGGGCGCTGACCAAGGTGCTGATGAACCTGATCGGCAACGCGATCGCCTACCGCGGCGTCGGTCGGCCGCCGCTGCTGCGGGTGTTCGCCCACGACCGCGGAGAGCAGTGGGGGATCGCGATCAGCGACAACGGCATCGGCATCCCCGAGGCCGACCGCGAGCGGCTGTTCCGCAGGTTCGAGCGCGGCTCCAACACGTCGGGGATCAGCGGCACCGGGCTCGGCCTGCACATCGTCAAGGAGATCGTGCAGGGCCACGGCGGCGGCGTCTCGTTCGAGAGCGAGGTCGACAAGGGCACGACGTTCTGGCTCAACCTGCCCAAGGAGCCGGTGCTGGCGCCGCACTCGCCGCTCAGCGGCGTGGGCTGCTAGGCACAGAGCGCGTAGCATGCGCGGGCCATGAAGGCCCTCGCGCTGCTGTCTCTGCTCGTCGGCTCCTGCTCGTACGGAGCAGGCGTCTCCACGGTCCAGCCGACAGGGCCGGCGTTCCGCGACATCCTGCCAAAGGGCTCGTTCGACGGCTGGCACACCGCGCCCGGCGGCGCGTGGGAGTGGCGCGGCGACGTGCTGGTCGGGACCAGCCCGAAGAGCGAGCGGCGTCACGGCATCCTGCTGACCGATCGCCGCTACACGGACTTCGAGGTCGAGCTCGAGTTCCGCGTGGTCTCAGGCGACAGCGGCTTCTACTTCCGGGTCGACGAGAAGCCCGGCGCCGTCGCGGTGCACGGCTTCCAGTCGGAGATCGACACGACGCTCGAGACCGGCGGCCTCTACGAGACCGGCGGGCGCGCCTGGGTGGTCAAGCCCGACGCGGAGAGGATGCGCGGGGTCTACCGGCCCGGTGAGTGGACGCGGCTCTACGTGCGCGCGGTCGGCCGTGACGTCACGGTGCACGTAAACGACGTGCAGACGGCGGCGCTGCGCGACGATCCCGGCCGCCTCGAAGGCCACCTCGGCCTGCAGCTGCACGGCGGCATGGACATGCACGTCGAGTACCGCAGGTTGCGGCTGCGCGATCTGTCCGGGGACTCCTAGCGCAGCTCGTAGACCGCGTCGGCGAAGGCGACGCCGATCTGCGCCATCGTCTTGGCGCACCCCAGGTAGTGGTAGCCGCCGTTCGAGGCGCCGCGCCTGTACTTCGCGTCGTCGGCGGCGCCGACGATCTCGGCGCGGTACTTGGCGACGTAGTCCTTCTGTTGCTCGGCCGACATCTGGCCGTCGGCGTTGGGGCCGCGCTTGTTCGCGGTGCGCAGCATCTTGGCCATCTGGTTGACCTTGCCGATCCGCTCGCCGATCTCCTCGAGCTCCTCGCTCCAGAACGGCGCGGTCTCGACCGCCGCCACCTTCGGGCCGAGGCTGCTCATCTTCGCCGGCGCGCTCATCGCGTCGCGGAAGTTCTGGTGCACGTCGCGCTTCTCGCCCGGCTGGATCGGTCCGCCGACGCCCATCACGCCGATCACGAACGGCAGCGCCGGCGCGTCGAGCTCGGCGCGCACGTCGCGGATCAGGTGCGCGAGGCACTCGCTGTACTGCTTGTAGCCGCCCTTCTGGTCGCGCTTTGGGTAGGTGCCGCGGTCGACCATGTCGTTCCATCCCTGGAACCAGACGAACCCTCCCAGCTCGTAGCCGGCGTCGGCGTCGTAGGCGGGGTGGTAGCGGCCGAGGTCTGTGAGCACCTTCTTCACGTAGGCGACGGTGCTGCGGTAGTAGTGGCCGGTCTTCTCCTGCTTGTCGGCCCGCGCCTGCTGCACGTCCTTGCCGCGCTTCTCGAGCTGCTCGAGCTGCTGCGGCGAGAACTCGTAGGCGCCGGCGGAAGGCGGCCGGAAGTCGGTGTGGAGCGACTTGCCGCCCCACGCGCACTTGACCAGCAGGACCGGCCCGTCGTGCAGCTCGGCCATGCGTAGCCCGAAGGTGTACTCGGGTCCGATCTTGTCGTCGGAGCGCTCGGGCGCGCGGCGCGCGCCGAAGCCCGCGCCCAGCTTGCCCGTCACCTCGCCGTCACCTTCGCGGCTCCCCGTCAGATACGCGATGTGCACGTCGTCGAGCGTGACCGGCGCGCCGTCTTCGCCGCGCATCTTGGCCAACAGCGGCGCGGTCGCCTCGTCCTCACCGATGTAGTCGAAGGTCGAGACCTTGGCGTGGCCCTGCATGTTCGACTGTCCGACCAGCACGTAGACGTGCAGCTTCTGTGCGGACAGCGGCGCGAGGCAAATCCCGCAGAGGGCGGCGAGGAGCGCTGGGAGGGATCCGTGCATGGCGCGATCCTAGCGGCCCAGCGGTGCGGGCGCTCGCTCGCGGGTGAGCCCCAAAGACAGCAGGCCCGCCTGCTGCGCAGACGGGCCTGTGCGTGTGGTACCTCCGCTAGGGCTCGAACCTAGGACCCGCGGATTAAGAATCCGCTGCTCTACCAACTGAGCTACGGAGGCCGGATGCGGGCGAAGAAACTAGCGACGCCGTACACCGTGCGCAAGCTTCCTGTTGCGGCGGGATGCGTTGTGCTTGACCCGGCGTCTGGGCAGCGGCACACTCCCTCGCCTCGCATCGCGCGCGGCCTGCTGTGCGACGCGTACGGTGGCTATAGCTCAGTCGGTTAGAGCACCAGATTGTGGTTCTGGGGGTCGCGGGTTCGAATCCCGTTAGCCACCCCATCTTCTCTC
>JBERSB010000635.1:0-2391 GCA_041236755.1 Luminiphilus sp.
CGCTCAAGGCCCCCGCCACCCGCGAGCGGATCGCCGCCGACGTCGCGGCCGAGACGAAGCGGCTGTTGAGCTGCGGCGCGCGCGTCGACGGCGGCCCGCTCCTGCCGCGTCACATCGCGGTCCTGACGCGCAGCAACCGCGAGGCCGAGCTCGTCCAGCGCCACCTGCGCGAGGTGGGCGTGGTCGCCGTGATCGGCAAGGCCGGCGACGTGTTCGAAACCGCAGAGCTCGAGGAGCTGGTCCGCGTGCTCGACGCCGTGCTCCGCCCCACCGACCTGATGCGCGCGCGGGCCGCGCTGACCACACGTATCTGGGGCTACGACGCGGCGCGGTTGGCCGCGCTCGACGAGGCCGACGACGAGATGGAGCAGCAGCTCGACCGCCTCGAGCGCTTGCGGCAGACCTGGACCCGACGCGGCTTCGTCGTGATGGCCGAGCAGCTCCTCCGTGAGCTGCGCGTCGACACGCGGCTGCTCGCGCGGGGCGGCGGCGAGCGGCAGCTGACCAACCTGCACCAGCTCTGCGAGATGCTGCACACCGCCGAGCACGAGCACCGGCTGTCGCCCGAGGCGCTGCTAGAGTGGCTCCGGCGCGAACGCGCACACAAGGAGTCGCTCGAGGCCGAACGGCGCGAACTCCGGCTGGAGTCGGACGAGGAGGCCGTGCGCGTGCTCACCATGCACGGCAGCAAGGGCCTGCAGTGGGAGGTGGTGTTCTGCCCCTTCCTCTGGTCGTGCAAGCGCGCTGCGACCAAGGACGTCGCGCTGCCGGACCCGACCACCGACGAACCCGCGCCGCGCACGCTCCACCTGCGCGTGAACGAATCCGACCCCGCGTGGCGTCGACAGGAGGCCGACCGCCTCGCAGAGGACGTGCGCCTGACCTACGTCGCGCTGACGCGCGCCAAGCGGCGCTGCTACGTGCACTGGGCCCCCATCGGCAACAGATACAAGTGGACCGCGCTCGCGTGGCTTCTCGACCCGACCGAGCCGGGCGGACAAGACGGCTGGCAGACCTCGTGGGGCAAGACCTACCACGACAACGCCGCGTCGATGTACCGCGACCTCGAGCGCGTCGCCGAGGGCGCAGAGGGGGCCATCGGCGTGGTGGAGGTCCCAGACGACGCGGCCGCCGGCAGCGAAGGTCCGGACCTGCAGCGGCCGTCGTTCGCGGCAGGCCGCAGCCGCCCGCTGCCCAAGCGGCAGCCGCTGGCCATCCACAGCTTCTCGTCCCTCGTCGCCGGCAGCGACCAGGGCGCGCACGCCCACGACGTGCGTGACCCCGCATCGCCCGACGCCGAGGTTGGCGCGGGCATCTTCGGCTTCGCGCGAGGCGCCGACGCCGGCCAGTGCCTGCACACGATCCTCGAGAACATCGACCTCGACGAGGTCGACGGGGACGCGACCCGGGCGGTCGTCGAACGGACGCTGCTGGCCCACGGACTGGCCGAGCCGGGCGCGCATCCCGCACCCGTCGACCCCACCTCCGTCGTGATGCAGAACCTGCGCGACCTCGCCGCAGCGCGGGCCTGTCCCGACGGCCCCTCCATCGCCGCGCTCTGCCGCGGTCCGAAGCGGGTCGAGTGGCAGTTCACGCTGCCGATGGGCCTGCCTGCACAAGCAGAGCTGGCGCGCGCATTCGAGCAGCACGGCAGCGAGACGGCGCGGGCCTACGCCGAGCGGCTGCGCGCGCTGCGGCCCCGCGAGCTGCGCGGCTACCTGAACGGGTTCGCCTACCTGATCGCCGAGCACGACGGCAGCTACTGGGTCGTGGACTGGAAGTCCAACCACCTTGGCAGCAGCGCCGAGGACTACGAGCAGGACGCGCTGCGGACGTGCATGGCGCAGCACGACTACGTGCTGCAGTACCACCTCTACGTGCTGGCGTGGCACCGGCACCTGCAGGTCCGGTTGCCCGACTACGACTACGACCGCCACTTCGCGGGCGTGTGCTACGCGTTCCTCCGCGGCGCGCTGCCCGGAAGTGACAACGGCATGTTCTACGACCGGCCGCCGCGCGCGCTGGTGGAGGCCATGGACCGCTGGGCCAGGGAGGAAGCGTGAACACCGACCACGAGCCGAAGACCCTGGCCGACCGGCACGCCGAGCTGCTCGGGCGCCTCGCGACCGGCGGGGACCGCGCGCTGCTGGCGCGCGTCTGCGCAGCGCTCGGCGCGGCGCGCGACGAGGGCGACGTCTGCGTCGACCTCTCCGCGTGGTGCCGCGCCGCCCCCGGCGACGGAGAGCCTGCGCGCCCGGCGCTCGAGCGCGCGCGCGACGCGCTGCTGCAGACCGGCGTGGTGAGCCGGGACGATCCGGACGCGCCGCCGCGGCCGCTCGTGCTCGACGCGCAGGACAGGCTCTACACGCTGCGTCACTTCCGCGCCGAGCG
>JBERSB010000636.1:0-2044 GCA_041236755.1 Luminiphilus sp.
ACAGTCGGGATCCCGCAGCCGCACGAGGCAGCCCGCGAGGAACCGCGCGCCGAAGTCCTTGAAGGCTGCGGTCGGGCCCCAGAACAGCTCGAGCAGCGCGGTGTCCTCTTCGATCCAGCGGGTCGGCGCGTCGAAGGTGAACGCTTCGGCGACGATCTCGGGCAGCGCTGCGAGCAGCCGGTCGCCCGCGAAGAACGGCGCGAGCGCGCGGGTCGCGCGTTCGGGGAGCGTCGCTCCCCACGGGCCCTCCTGCCGCGCAGTCTCCGGCGGCAGGAACAGGCCGCCGTCGGGAGCCTGCCCCTTGGCGATCGCGTCGGCGAGCGGGACCGGTCCGGCGCCGCGGGTGCTGACTACGTGCACGACTCGACCTCGGCGCGCGGCCCGGCGACCGGGGACACGAACACGTCGCTCTCCAGCGACGCCATGGCGAACGCGCGCTGCATGGCTTCGGCGCCGCGGGCAGCCGCCTCGGCGGAGTCGAACCATCCGAACACGCTCGGCCCGCCGCCGGCGATGCTCGCGCCGAGCGCGCCTGCGCCGAGCGCCGCTCGCTGCACGTCTGCAAACCCCGGGATCAGCGGAGCGCGCCTGGGCTCGACGAGCACGTCGCGCGTCCCCCGACGCAGCAGCGCCGCGTCGCCGCAAAAGCAGCCCGCGAGCAGCAGCGCGAGCGCCTCGGTCTGCTCCGTGACCGCGCCCAGTTCGAACGGCGCGGCCAGCACCTCGCGCGAGCGGCGGGTCTCCAGCTCGCAGTGCGGGTGCACGAGGGCGATGTGCAGCCACTCGGGGACGGGGACCGGCACGGGCGCGCCGTTGCGCGGCGCGATCACCAGCCCGCCGAGCAGGCTGGGCGCGACGTTGTCGCCGTGCGGGGCGCCGCTGGCCGCAGCTTCGCCGGCGCACGCCGCCGCGTAGAGCCGCTCGATGGGCTGTGCGCTCGGCAGCAGCTCGTTGGCGGCGACCACCGCGGCAACGGACGACGCGGCTGATCCGCCCATTCCCGATGCGAGCGGGATGCCCTTCTCGATCTCGATGTCGACCCCGAGCGACTCGGCGCCTGCGAGGCGCCGCAGCTCGAGCACGGCGCGGCCGGCGGTGTTCTTCTCTGTCTCCAGCGGGAGGTCGGCGTCGGCGCAGTGGATCGCCGTCACCAGGACCCGATCGTCTGCGCGTCGCGTGCAGGTCACGCGGTCCTGCGCGCCTGCGAACGAGTGGCCGAGCACGTCGAACCCCGCCGCGCAGTTGCCGATCGACGCCGGCGCGGCGGCAGTCGCCGATCGTGCGGCGCTCATCGGCGCGCCCCCAGGCTGCTCGAGACGCGGAGCAGGTCCGCGAAGATGCCCATCGCGGTGACCTCGGGCCCAGCACCGGGCCCCTTTACGACGAGCGGGTTGTCGAGGTAGCGCTCGGTCGTGAAGCGCACCACGTTGTCGGTCGGGAGGATGTTCGCGAGCGCGTCCTGTTGGGGGACCTCTCTGAGCCCGACGGTCGCCGCGCCGTCGGCTTCGAGCCTGGCCACGTAGCGCAGGACGCAGCCGCGCGTGCGGGCCGACGTCAGCCGCGCGCCGAGCGCGCTGTCCAGCTCGGGCAACCGCGCGAGGAACGTCGCCTTGTCGACGTGCTGCAGCGCCTCGGGGACCAGCGACTCCAGCTGTACGTCGTCCAGGCCGATGCGCACACCGTTCTCCCGCGCCAGGATGACGAGCTTGCGCGCGACGTCGAGGCCGCTCAGGTCGTCGCGCGGGTCGGGCTCGGTGAAGCCTCGCTCCATCGCCTCCTCGACCAGCGCCGAGAACGGCTTGTCGCCGTCGAAGCTCTTGAACAGGTACGCCAGCGTGCCCGAGAGGATGCCGTCGATCGCGAGGATGCGGTCACCGGTGTCGATCAGGTCGCGGAGCGTCGTGATGATCGGGAGGCCCGCGCCGACGGTCGCCTCGTAGCAGAACTGCGCGGGCTGGCGCTGCAGCGCCTCGTAGCGCGGGAGCGGGCCCGAGCCGGCGTGCTTGTTGGGCGTGATGACGTGGATGCCGCGCCGCAGCCAGTC
>JBERSB010000637.1:0-5342 GCA_041236755.1 Luminiphilus sp.
GTCGTCGAACGCGATCGCGCCCTCGACCAGCACCAGGTAGCCGAGCAGCACCAGGATGATCGCCGTGGCGAACTGGTAGCCGACGAACGACGTCGCGATCGACCGACCCTTGGCCCTGAGCACGCGGCGGGTCCGGTCGAGGAACCGCTCGGTCGTCGCCTCGAACTCGCGCATGTGCGCGTCCTCGAGCTGGAACGCCTTGACCGTGCGCATCCCGGTGAGGATCTGGTTGAGCGACTCGGTCGTCTCCCCCATCGCCTGCAGGCTCTTGCTGCTACGCTTCTGGACCTTCTTGCCCTGGCGATACATCGGGATCGCCATCAGGGGCAGCATCACCAGCAGGACGAAGATCGCCTCCGGGACGAACCACAGGATCGCGATCGCGTTGCCCAGGATCATCAGCGGGTCGACGATGACGTTGTCCGCCGCCATCTCGAACGACCGCTGCATCACCTGCGTGTCGTTGGTGACCTTGCTGATCATGTCGCCCATCCGGCGCTTGCCGAAGAAGCGCAGCGGCAGGCTCAGGAAGTGGCGCGCCAGCTCCCCACGCAGGTCCGCGACCACCCGGTAGGCGAACAGCCGCGAGATGGTCTGCACCAGGTAGATCGCGACCGCGCCCAGGAGCCCGCAGAGCAGCGTCACGATCGCGCTGGCGACCACCACGGTCATGCCGGAGCTCTCGAAGCTGAGGCCGAACAGCCCGCAGACATCCGCCGCGAAGCCGGCGAACCACGCGTTGAAGGCGTCCTGCAGCTGGGCGTCGGGGCCGCCGCCGCCCGACGCCGTGTCGGCGCCGAGCTCGCGGCCCATCTCCGCCATCAGCGGCTTGATGACGACGAACGGCAGCTTGGTGAAGGCCGTCTGCAGGACCGCGCAGACGACCATCGCCGCCACCATGCGCCGGTAGCGCACGACGGCGTTCCAGATCCGGCGCAGCAGCGCCTGGATGTCTCGACGGTCCTGCTGGGGCTCCGACACGGGCCCCGATCGTAGACCTTGGCGGCCGCTATTCGAACTTCGCCTTGGCGATCACCCCGTTGGCCCACTCGAGGAACCGGTAGGTGATGTAGTCCTCGAGGACCAGCTCCCGCTCGCGCGCGACCTTGACGCTGATCTTGCGGCGCGGCGGCGTGCGCGAGTTGACGCGGCAGATCATCCAGGTCTCCGGACCCTGGATCGGGCCGATCGTCTTGCCGACCTCGGCGTCGAAGAACAGGTGCTCGGCGATCGAGAACCCGTCGAGCAGCTGCGTGAACTCGTTCTCGCGCAGCTGCTGGCGCAGCTGGTTGAGCGGCAGCAGGCCGAGCACGCCGCGCTTCTCGTCGTTGGCGAAGAACTCGGTGTGCTTCTCCAGCGCCTGGTCGAAGGTCACCTCACCCGACTCGAGCTTGGCGAAGACCTCCTCGCAGCGCTTCTTGGCCTCCTCCATGCCGCCCGGCGTCCAGGCGCCGGTGCGCTGGCTGCGGGCCAGGAACGGGATCATGCTGACGTCGCACTGGCCGTCGGCGAAGAACGCCGCGCGCTTGTCGGCGTGCGCCTGCAGGTTCTCGTCGGTGATCTCGTCCTTGATCAGGTCGGTGTAGGACGAGATCAGGCGCCAACGGGCCCGGAAGGCCTCCAGGCACGGGTAGCCCTTGAAGCGGGTCGCGATCACCTCGACGGTGAACGGCGTCGAGTCGTAGGGCTCGCGGTACTCGTCGTAGCGCTGCGTGAAGGTCTCGTCGTCGATGTAGACGCCCTTCTCGACCAGCACCTGACGCAGCGCCTCGCGCACCGCGACCTCCTGCATCGCGCGCTCCAGGTCGTTGACGAACAGGCCCTTCTTGATGAAGTCGAACGCCTCCTGGGTGCCCCACTCGAGGTCGTTGACGCGCAGCACGGTCTCGGCGGGCAGGCCGTTGGACGCGTAGCGCACGTCGCTCCAGTTCCGCAGACCCTTGGTCACGAACTGGCGCATCATGTTGATCCAGAACTCGGGCAGCTTCTTGGGCTCGCCGTTCTCGTCGACGCCCTCGGTGGCCTTCTCCAGCTGCTTGAGGAACTCGGGCCCCTGCTCGCTCTGGGTCTGCGCCTTGATCGCCTCCTTGGTGATCTCCGGCCAGTCCTTGGGCGAGCCCGGGAAGAACACGCGGTCGAACAGGATCGACTCCTTGCGCTGCTCCAGGAACGTCTCGCGGTTGAGGCCGTACTGCGTGCGCACCACCTCCCAGAAGTCGATGCCCGGGTTCTTGGTCTCGAACTCCTTCTGCATCGGCGCGAGGTTCTGGAGCACCTCCTCCTCGGTCACCAGGAACTCGTCGGCCTTGCGCTGGCCAGAGTTCACCTGCTTCATGATCTCCTCGAGGATGAAGAAGTTGGCGACCTTGGCCTCGACCAGCTTGCCGCCGGCGAGGTAGACGCACTCGCGCATGACCTCGAGCGGGTCCAGCTCCTTGCCGTTGACCTTCAGCGACCGCATCAGCTTGGCGCGCTCGTCGACGAGCTGGTCGTTGAGCACGTCGACTTCTTGCTTGAGCTTCTGAACCTGCTCCACGCCGCCCTGAGCAGCGGCATGCGGAAGGGCGAACGCAGACACCGCGGCGAACGCAGCGGGGATGACAAGGGCGCGATACATCGTCGGATCGTGGTAGTGGATTCGGGGCGAGCAGCTTAGCCACTGAGGGCGGCGAGACCACCCGAGGTGGCCATTAGTCAGCCGTATCGGTGGCGAGCGACGTCGCGCCGCACGGATTCCTCCCGTTTTGACGCGCTTCGGGACGAGATCGCGCCCCCCAATCCCCGCGGGGCGCTAGCGTGCGTCCGGACCGCCCTTAGCATGGGGCCGGGCATGACCTACGACCCCCGCACGATCGCCTTCGCCGCCGAGCTCGTCTACCCGCCGCAGCAGCTGCGCGCCGACCTGGTGCAGAACGTCCACAACGCCCTGTACCGGCAGCCGCAGCTGGGCTACCAGAACTTCCAGGTCGCCCACGACGGCATCCACCTGAGCAACCTGCCGCAGGCCCCCGGGCAGGTCTCGACGGCGAGCTTCTTGTTCGACCGCCTCGTGCTCCGCGAGGAGATGCGCGGCGTGACCGTCGAGGACTTCGCGACCCGGGCGGTCAACGTCGCGACCACCGCGATGCAGACGCTCAGCATCCCCACCACGCTGGCGCAGCAGTTCGTCGTGCGCTCGTTGGTCGCGCCGCGGCACTTCCAGGACGGGCGCGAGTTCCTCTCGCAGCGCCTGATGCCGTCCGTGGCCGACGGCGGCGCCACGTTCGGCCGGCCGATGGCCTCGCTCGGCGTGCGCTACGTGTTCCCGCCGCACGGCGAACAGCAGGAGACGTTCCAGGTCCGCGTCGAGACGTGGCCCCAGGACCAGCGCTCGATCTGGCTGGAGAACAGCAGCAGCTACACGACGCCGCTCGCGACGGCCGACGTCCCGCAGATCGCCGACCGGCTCGCCGCCACCTACCAGCACCTGACCGGGCCGGTCTGCTCGTTCCTCGCGAGGCTCGACACGCCGTGAGCCTCGGGCGAGGTCCCCGCGGCGTTCGGTGCGCGACCGCGCTCGCGGCCGCGCTGCTCCACTGCAGCTGCGGTCAGGCGTCGCCGTCGGCGGCGGACGACCCGCGCCTGATCGAGGTCGACGGCATCACGGTCACGTTCGAGGAGCTGCAGCCCTACGTCGACTGGCTGACGGCGTACCGGCCGGAGCTCGGCGTGCGCACCAAGTACATGTGGGCGCTCAGGGAGCACGTCCTGCCGCTCAAGCTCGCCCGCCGCGAGTTCGCCGAGGAGCGGGCCGCCCAGCGCGAGCTGGCCGACGGGCTGTGCTCCGTCGCGACCAACATCCAGGAGCTCGAGCAGCGCTCGGAGCTGGTCAAGGACAAGTCGCGGAGCAACCTCACGCGCCAGTCCGCCCTGCTGCCCGTCGCGATGTTCCTCTTCGACGAGCTGACGCTGAACGCGGTCAGCCCGCCGATCGAACTCCCCCACGGGTTCTTCGTCGTGAGCGCCTACGAGCGCTACGAGTCGCAGCTGGTGATGGCCGACTACGTCGACGCGCTGCAGGTGGGCTTCATCACCCACACGGCGGTCGCGTGGCAGGAATACTGGTACGAGAAGCGACAGGAGATCGGGCGCAAGGTGACGTTCCTGCACCCGGACTACCGAGACGACATGCCCCCGTGGCTGCAGGCCCCCGCCCCCGAGAAGCCGTGAAGACCCCGCCCGCTCCACCTCCGCGCGGCTGCGCCGCCGCAGCCCTCTACTCCCTGGTCAGCGCCGCGCTGCTCGCCCCCGCAGCATGGTGCCAGTCGGAGACCCCGCCTCGTCGGGAGGTCGTGAAGCTCAGCGAGTGGCCCGCGCTCACGAAGGACCAGGGCAACCGCGTGCGCGCGCTCGCGCGTCAGTTCGGCAAGGACAAGGAGAAGCTGCGCGAGGACGCGGCCGCGGCCATGGCCCAGCTGGGCGCCGGCGTCGCGCCGCTCTTGATCCCGAAGGTCAGCGACCGCCCCAAGAACGACAACGCCTACATCTTCGGCGTGCTGGACCGCGTCGCCGACGAGCGCCACGCGGCGCTGCTCGCGAGGGAGCTCGGACGCAAGAGCCTCGAGCTGCGGCGCTACCTGCTGCGCAGGCTCGCGTGCATGCGCGACGCCGAGCTGGAGCCGGTGCTCAAGTCCGCCACGAAGGACAAGGACCCCGAAGCCTCGTTCTACGCAGCACTCGGCCTGCTCGCGCTCGGCAACGACGCCGGCCTCGACCAGGTGCTCGACGCCGCGCGGCAGCAGTGGAGCGAGCGCCAGGAGGTGATCGAACAGGCGCTCGCACCGGCGCGCGGCGCCAAGGCGGGCATGCTGGTCTGGCAGCGCATCGGCCAGGCGCGGCCAACCGACAAGATGGCGGGCCTGCGCGTGCTGCGCTACCTCGGGGTCAAGCAGCAGCGGGTCATGCTCCGCAGCTACCTCGAGTCCGCGGACTTCGCCGTCAAGCGCGAAGCCATCAACCTCGTACGCGTGCTGCACGACGAGCCGCCCATCGAGAACCTGTCGAGCTTCCAGGCGATCAACCTGGCCAAACAGTGGCTCCAGAAGCTGTAGGAGAACGTCCCGTGAGCAACCGCCCGAGCGCAGCGCGGATCGCGCTGCTCTGCCTCCTCGCCGCCTGCGCGACCGCGCTGCCGGGCCAGCGGCGAAAGGAGAAGTGGAAGGTCGACCCCTACACCAAGAACGACCCGAAGCTGATGGCCAAGGCCGGCTACGTCAGCTACGGGCCCTTCGAATTCGGCAGCCTCGCCGCCGACATGGTGTCGTCGAAAGCGATCGCCGAGACGCTCAGCTACGCGAACGTCA
>JBERSB010000638.1:0-6761 GCA_041236755.1 Luminiphilus sp.
AGGGCTCGGCGCGGCTGTGCCGTGGTTCTTCCGCGACCAGTCCAGCGCGAGGTCGAGCAGCCGCCGCTGCGCCGCCGTCACGGGCTCGTCGGCGAACCAACCGAGCGCGAGCAGCGCAGGCGTGAAGCTCCAGCCGTGGAACAGCCACAGCCAGCGCCGGTCGGTGAGCGGATCCTCCGCCCACGTAAGGTCGTCGGGCAGGCGAACCGCCTCGAAGTCCCCGAGCGCGAACGCGCCACCACACAGTTGCTCTCCCTGCGCGTGCAGGGACTTTCGTGCGGTCGACCTGAGCTGCGCGAACAGGTGCTCGTCGCGCGGCTTGGTCGCGAAGTGGGCGTGGATCTCGCTGCGGTGCGACCCGAGGTCCAGCCGCTGCCCCGCGACGACGCAGACGATGTCCGCAGGCGCCGGCTTCGGAACCGAGACGTGGCGCCCCTTGCGGACCGGTCGCGCGCGCGCTTCGGTCGAGGCGTCGCGGGGCGCCTCGGGGCGCGCGACGCGGCCGTCGGCGGGGTAGCCCCAATCGACGAGCAGACCGCCGAGCTGCTGCTGGATGCGGTCCAGCACCCCTGGCGGTGCCGGCCGCGCCTCGCCGGTGAAGCGGTTGTCCTGCACCGGCTTGTCGTCCCGCGCGAGCGTCTGGTGCAGCTCATCGCACGCGGCGCGGACCTCAGCGGGCGCGACCGCGAGCCCCAACGCCTCGTGGATCCGCAGGACCTGGCCGGAGAGGTCGGCCTTCATGTCCTCGTAGGCGATCACCACGTCGTAGCTGGCCCGCTTCGCCCCCGTGTAGAACCGCTGCACGTAGCCGATCTGCGATTCCAGGTAGGCCTCGTCCGAGGCGCCCGCGCTCATGTAGTCGCGGTACTCCTGCTTGCGGTAGGTGCGGCTCAGTACGATGTCGACGAGGTCTCGCTTCAGCAGCACCTTGCGCGTGCGGGCCGACAGCTCGCCCAGCTTGTCCAGCCGCGCATTGTGCGCGAGGTTGATCAGCCACGCCCGCTCGAGCTCCGGGTCGAGGCTGCGGCTGTGCAACAGGTGCAGCTTGTCGAGGAACAGCGCGCGCGCGGCGTCGTCCATCGCCGCGAGCTGCGCGACGATCTTGGGCGGGAAGTAGACCTCACCGCAGCTGAAGCAGCCGCTGGCCGCGAGCGCGTCGCCCAACCAGTGCGACCCCGAGCTGCCGGCGCTCGTCAGGAACAGCGTCGGGCTGCCATGTGCGACCCGGCTCCGCGCGAGCTCATCGAGACGGTCCAGCACCGCCGTCGACGAGCCGCCGACCTTGGTGGTCAGCACGTCGAAGAACTTGCGCAGCTTGGACGCCTGGCGCTCGTTGCCGCCCCAGAACGCGTCGGGATCCGCGACGTAGTCGCGGAACAGCTGCTGGCTGTCGTGCATCGATCGGAGGCGAGCGTAGGGAGTCAAGGCTGACGAGGCCGGTTGGGCGGAGCATTCTCAGCCCTTCGAGCCGCTCGTTCCAGCGACCTGCTGTTCATTCGAGGCGGGCCGCGCCCTGGCCCAGATGCCGCGAGGCGGCGACCGTCAGTTACGCGGACAGAAAGCGTCCTGCGTGCAGAGGTAGCCGTAGCGCTCAGTGAACGCCTCGGGCGTCATGTTCGCCGCCTCGGCGATCGCCGCGAGCCGCTCTTCGTGCGCGAAGTCGTCCGGCTCCAGCCGGATCTGGTACTCGCGCGCGACGCGGTAGGCCTCGGACTCGGGGTTGACCGTGCGCACGCGCGGCCGCCCGGTCGCGGGGTCGTTGAACGTCCCGAAGCGAAGCGGCACCAGCTCGCCGCGCTGGATCGTCACCATCGAGCCGACCTCGTCCTTTCGCTCGCTGCGGATCAAGCCGCGCAGGTAGTCGATCGCGCCGTAGCCGAGGTCGCGCGTGTACTCGATGTCGAACGGGATCGGCGGCGCGCTGCGCAGCTCGTAGCCGATGTTCTTGGCGACGATGGTGACCTTGTGGCCGTTGTCCGCGAGGCGCTTGCGCACGATGTCGGTCAACAGCCGGTGCAGGTGCACCTCCGACAGCCGAACGTGGCCGTGGTCGTCGCGCTCGCCGTAGGGCATCGCCTTGTCCAGGTCCTCGACCGGGAAGCGCAGGCTGAGGCCCTCGGCGAGCACCGCGACGCCGAACGGGCGGCCGTGCGCGATGCGCTTGTAGATCGACGTCTCGAGGATATCGACGACGTGGTCCATCCGGATCGGCTGGTCCGGCGGGAAGTCCTCGGGGATCACCGTCAGCGTGGCGCCGGCCGACTTGCCGATGCCATGCGCGAGGTGGCCGGCCTGCCGCCCCATCGCGACGACGAAGAACCAGCGCCGCGTCGTCAGCGCGTCGGTCATCAGGTTGGAGACCTGCTCGGCGCCGACGTGACGCGCGGTCTGGTAGCCGAACGTCGGCACGTCGCCCGGCAGCGGCAGGTCGTTGTCGATGGTCTTCGGCACGTGCGCGACCCGCAGCGCGCCGCCGGCCGCCTGCGCGACGACCGCGGCGCTGTAGCCGGTGTCGTCGCCGCCGATGGTCAGCAGCGCGTTGAGCCCGAGGTCCTTGAGCGCCTGGACGGTCGCGTCGAGCTTGTCCGGCTGCTTGGTCGGGTTGGCGCGCGACGTGAACAACACCGAGCCGCCCTGCAGGTGGATGCGGCTGACGTCGTCCATCGTCAGCGGGTGCGCGTGGTCCGTCTGGCCCTCCATGAGGCGCGAGAAGCCGTCCGGAATGCCGACGACCTGCCAACCGGAGTTGATCGCTTCGATGGTCGCAGCACAGATCACGGAGTTCATCCCCGGCGCGGGACCGCCGCCGCAGAGGATGCCGAGCTTGACGTTGTCAGCCATGTTGGGCCGCTGGGTTATCGCGCACCACGACCGAACGCAACGACGCATCGCGTTCGCCTGTGCCCGCGCTCCGCAGGCCCCGCTACGGCGCGCGCGCCCAGTCGAGCGGCGTAGAGCACCACGGCCCGCCCACCGTCTCGCGCCCGGTCCAGAACCACTGCAGGTCGATCGGCGCTGCGAGCCGCCACGCGTAGTCCAGCTCCCCCTGCACGACGTCGTCCAAGACGAACGGGACGGACGGGTCGACCGACATCGACCGCACGCCGGTCGGCAGCATCAGGTGGAACCGCACGTCGTGGCGCAGCGAGGGCGGGCGCGCGATCTGGCTGCCCGCGTCCGCGAGGTCGAGGTCGGCGCCGGCGACCCGCTCATACAGCGCGACGCGGCGCTGGCGGCCGTGCACGGTCACCTCGGTCGCCGCAGGCGGCGGCGCGCCGTCAACCTCGACCTGCACGCCGGCGAAGGGTAGCCCGACGCTCGCGAACAATGCGGGCGCGAACGCACGGCCGGTGTCGAACCACGCCTCCCCGTCGACAAGCTCCTCTTCCAGCCAGCCCGGGGAGCGCTCGTCATCCAGGTCGGCGAGGAGCTTGAGCCGCGCGCGGCCGGCGCCGCCGGGCACGGCGACGTGCACGCTGGCGACCGAGGTCCCCGGCCACGGCTTCGCGGGCGTGAAGGCGTCTCCCTGCCGTACGAGCACGCACGTCCCGTCGCGCGGCGCTTCGAGATCGACGAGCTGCTGGGTGTCCGGCCGCCAGGTCGCGACCCGGCCGCCGCTGGTGAGCAGCGCGTGCACGGCCGTCGCGTCACCCAGCTGCGAGGGTCGGTCGATCGGCGCGAACAGCAGATCGGGCATGCCCAGCACGTGCAGGTCCTTCGCCTGGTTCGGCCGCAGCGCCAAGAGCCCCCACAGCTTGTAGTGGTAGAGCGGCAGCACCGGCAGACCGGTCACGGCGAGCGGGGCTCGCGGCGTCGCGTCCCTGGCCGCAAGCGCGATCGCGTCACGCAGCGCCTTGTCCTGCTCCTGCTCCACGAAGTAGCCCTTCGTCCAGAGTCGGCTGGTCGCGGCAGGCGCGATCGTCACACAGACCGCAAGCCCGGCGGTGAGCCACGCGCCGGCGCCGCCGCGACCGCTGCCGACCGCGAGCCCCGCGGCCAGCGCCAAGAAGGGCGCTCCGTCGAACAACAGGCGTCCGTCCAACTGGCCCGGCGACGGCGCGAGGTGGCTCGTCGGCACGACCAAGACCAAGGCCCACGGCAGCAGCACGGCGCCGCGCCAACCCACGGCGCGGAGCAGCGACGCGCCGAGCGCGGCCCAGAGCGCGAGGCTCCACCAGGGCCGCGGCTCCCCGCCGGGTGCAGCCGGCGCGAGCAGGTCCAGCCACCGCACCGAGAGGTTGCCCACGCGCTCCAGCGCGCCGACCGGCTCCCCCGACTTGCCGATCTGTCCCAGCAGCACCACCCGCAGCAACAGATAGGCACCGAGCAGCAGGAAGGCCGGCAGCACCGCGCGCAGCCGCGCGCCGAGGCGGACCTCGCGGCGGTAGACGAAGTCGAGCAGCAGCATCGAAAAGGGCGCGGTCACGGCACCTTCCTTGGTGCCGAGCGCCATCGACAGCAGCACCAGGTAGGGCCACCGCGGCGCGCCGTCCAGGTGCCGCACGAACAGCCAGAGCGCCGCCATCGTACACGCCACCTGCAGCGCCGTCGTCCGGCTGAGGATCCACGCCGCGGGCTCGACCGCGGCCGGGTGCAGCGCCACCAGCGCGCCCGCGCAGACGCCGGCGAGCGCCCTGCGGGGCCACGCGCCCGCGCCGAGCCGCATCGCCAGCATCGCCGTCGCCCCGGCCGCCGCGCCCACCAGCAGCACGTTGCCGAGGTGCAGCGCCTGCAGCGAGCCCGCCACGCGGTACTCCGACAGGAGACTCAGCGTGACCATCGGCCGGTAGAGCTCAGGCGAACCGAACCAGCCGCGAACGAACTCCTCGAACACGCGCCCCCAGAGCACGCCGCCGGAGTCGCGGTCGAGGTAGTAGACGAGCAGGAAGTCGTCGTTGCGCAGCCCCAACCCGAGCAGCGGCGAGAACCACCACCAGGCGAGCGCCAGGACCGCCGCGAGCACGCCCGCGCGGACGACGAAGCTCGGCTGGTAGTAGCGGGCGGCCCTGCCGCCCAGATGCTACTAGGACTCCCACAGACGCGCGACGCGCAGCGGGCTCGCCGCCCGCCGATGGCGTCGAACACCGCGTCCTTCGCAGTGGCTGCGCGCTCCCTGAGAGCAACGCGGAGCGAGCACCGGCCGCCGGCCCCTAGGGCACGTTCGCACGCCGCGTGATCGCGCGCGCGACAGCGGCGAGCAGTTCACCCTTCGCGAACGGCTTCTGCAGGACGTCGCACGCGTCGAACGAGCGGTCCTGCGCCCCAGATGCGGCCAGCTCGTGGTAGCCGGTCATGAACAGGATCTCCAGCTCGGGCCGACGGCGGCGGAGCTCGGCGGCCAGCTCGAGGCCGCTCATCCGCGGCATCGTCATGTCCGACAGGATCAGGTCGAACTCGCCTTCGCGTCCGATCGCAGCCAGCGCGTCGGCGCCGCTCGCGACGTGGACGACGACGTAGCCTGCTGCCTGCAAGATGCGCGCAACGGACTTGCGGACGAGCTCCTCGTCGTCCACGACCAGGATCCGCTCCCCCTGAGCGGCTCGAGAGGAAGGCGCTGCAGCGGGCGTCGCCACAGGCTCCGTGGCAAGCGGCAACAACGCCGTGAAGCACGACCCCGTGCCCGCTTCCGTGGTGAAGTCCATCGCGCCGCCGATGCCTGCGAGGATCTGGACGCACGTGGGCAGCCCGAGTCCGGTGCCCGCCCCGGGAGCCTTGGTGGTGAAGAACGGCTCGAAGATCTTGTCCTGGATCGAATCCGACACGCCAGGGCCGTTGTCGGTGACGCGCAAGGCGACGTAGGTGCCTGCCTCGCAACCGAGCGCGACGCCCCGCTCCGGGGAGACGAGCTCCTCTTCCAGCGTGATGCCGACCGTGCCGCTCCCCGAGAGCGCGTCGCGCGCGTTGACCACGAGGTTCAAGAGCACCTGCTCCAGCTGTCCGTGGTCCGCACAGACCGCGGGCAGCTCCCGATCGACGTCCAACTGCAGCTCGTAGGACGAGCCCATCATTCGCTGGAGCATGTCGTGCGCGCCGAGCACGAGGTCGCCGACGGACATCGGCACCGGCTGCGCGACCTCCTGCTTCGCGAAGGACAGCAAACGCTGCGTGATCCGGGCAGCGCGCTCCGCGGTCTGCTTGATCTGCAGCAGGTCACGGGCGACCTGCGTGTCCGGCTCGACCTCACACAGCGCGAGGTCGGCAGGACTGATGATCGCGGTCAGCAGGTTGTTGAAGTCATGCGCGATCCCGCCGGCGAGCTGGCCGATGGCCTCCATGCGCCGCGCCTCGTAGAGCTGACGCTCGAGCAGGAGCCGCTCGGTGACGTCGCGCGTGATCGCGAGGTGCACCAACTCCCCTCCAGGCGCATTGGGGAACGGCACGGCGATGGTGTGCATCGAGCGGCGCGTCCCGTCCAAGGAGATGATGTCGAAGTCCAGCTTGCCACCCGTGCCTTCGCAGACCCGATCGTGGAACTCCACGAAGCGGTCGCGGTCTTCTGGCGCGAGGAGGTCGAAGACGGACAGGCCGATCGCGTCATCTCGCTTCTCGGCTCCGACCATACGCAGGCCCGCGCGGTTCATGTCGAGCAGCTCCCCCGAGCGCGAGACGATCTTCACGCACTCCGGCTGCGCTTCGATGATCGAGTGGAGGAACGCGCTCTTCTCCGCGAGCGCGGTGGTCGTCTCGCGCTGCGACGTGATGTCACGACCGGCCGCGATCACGGTGGCATCGTCCACGCGCGTGAGGTGCCAGTCGTACCA
>JBERSB010000639.1:0-3581 GCA_041236755.1 Luminiphilus sp.
CGCACGTGGACGACCTGGCGCCCGAGGGTGCCGGCATCGAGCTCGTGGACCTCGCGTCCGGGGCGCGGCGCACGGTCGTCGACCTCGCCTCGGTCGCCGCTACGTCGGGCGTGGGGGCGGGCGCCAAGCACTACTTCAACCACCTGCTGTGGAACCCGGACGGGACGCGGTTCGTGTTCCTACACCGCTGGCGGCCGAAGGGCGGCCGCGGCTTCCGCACGCGGATGCTGACCGCCGGCGCCGACGGCGAAGACGTGCGCCTCCTCGACGCGAGCGGGCGCACCTCGCACTTCATCTGGCGCGACCCGCGGCACGTGCTCGCGTGGTCGGTCGTCGACGGCGTGCCCGGCTTCTGGTTGTTCGACGACGAAGGCGAGCAGGCGCCCTCGCAGGTCGGCGCCGGCGTGATGACGCGGGACGGCCACTGCTCGTACCTGCCCGATCGCGACTGGATCGTGTGCGACACCTACCCGGATCGCACGCGACGACAGCACCCGTATCTCTTCCACATTCCGAGCGCTGAGCGCGTCGACCTCGCGCATCTGCAAGCGCCGAAGGACTACCGCGGCGAATGGCGCTGCGACACGCACCCGCGCTTCGCGCCTGACGGACGGAGCATCGTCGTCGATTCGCCGCACGGCGGCGACGGCCGCCAGATGTGGCAGATCGACATCGGCGCGATCCTGGATCGCTGATCTGTGCGCCGACGCTATTCGCTGGCTCTCCTCAATGGCTGTTCTTGCTGGGGGTGGGGCGCGCGGCGCGGGTGCTCTACGATCGTGAAGGCCTCCTCGTCCCACCTACGAAGACCATGCTCCGAGTCTGCTGCTTCCTCTTCTTGGCGTCGTCCGCGGCCGCGCAGTTCGTCTACGACTTCAACAACCTGTCGGGGTCGGACACGCACCCGTTCATCCAGCTGGACGGCCAGGACAGCTGGAGCGAGCAGACGTTCAACGCAGCCAACCGGTGCGGGGTCACGGCGACGATGTCGCACGACGGCACGCCTTCGCTGCGCTTCCAGGAGGTCGGGCCGGGCTACGGCTGTGACGCGTCGCGGGTCAACGACGGAGCGTGGCTGTTCGCGCCGTTCGCAGGCGTCGAGAGCAGCGCCATGTTCGAGTGCGACATGCAGGTCGGCTACTGGGGCGGCTCGTTCGGTCTCGCGCACGACACCAACGGCGACGGCGTCATCCGAGGCAGCCAGCAGGGCGAGCGCGGCGTGCGCTTCCAGATCGGCACCCAGAGCAACCAGCAGTTACGCCTCTACCGCGGCGACCAGTCGTTCGCGCAGGCCAGCCTCGCGAGCGCGGGCGGCGTCGGTGGCGGCGACTGGGTGCGCGTCCGCGTCATCATGGACCTCGCGGCGAACGCGGGCGCGGGCTCGGGGTCTCTGTTCTTGCAGAACATCACGCAGGGCGCGACCTCGTTCACGGCGGTGCCCGGTCTGCAGGACGTCGACCTCGCGCTGGACCAGACCGCGGCCGACGCGAGCAACCCCTTGCTCTGGGACGCGATGTGGCTGCACTTCGAGGGCGCGACGTACGGTCTCGACAACGTGCAGGTCGGCTGGGCCGGCTCGGCGGTGCCGTACGGCGTCGGCTGCGCGGGCGCCTCGGGAACGGTCGCGCTGGAAGCGGTCGGCCCGTTCACGATCGGCACAACCGTGCAGTTCGTCTCGGACAACCACGCCGCGAACGCACCGGGCGTCGCCATCTACGGCCTCGACGACACCAGCTGGCAGGGCCTGCCGCTGCCGCTCTCGGTGGACCCCTTGTTCGGCACCAGCGGCTGCACGCTCTACACCGACCCCTTGGTGAGCCTGCTCTACTTCACGTCGGCGACGGCACCAGCGACCATGTCCTCGCCGTTCCCGGTGCCGACGGGTGCACTGACCGGCCTGGAGGTCTTCGTGCAGCACGCGTGCATCGAGCCGGTGCAGGGCGGCTGGTCGTTCTCCAACGGTCTGCGCGTGCGGTTCCCGTAACAGGCCGCAGCCGTTCGGCGAGGCCAGCCAACTCCGCCGTTCCACTGGGTCGGTAAGATCCTCTGGTGACGACGATGGACGACAGCGCGTCAGGCCATACCAGGAGCGTCGGGGGATTCGCGGTCGCCCTCGTGCTCGCCGTCGTCGTCGGCATGTGGGCCGTTGACGGTGGCGGCTCGAGCTCGCCGTCTGCGGTCGCAATGACCGGCTCGCCCCGAGCGGCTCCGGGCGGGGAGCAGGCTCCCGATGCAGGCCCGCCGATCCGGGACGCCGTGCCGGTTGTGCCTGCCGCCGATTGGCGCTTCGGCCTCCGTCCTTCGCAGCAGCGGCGCTGTGAAGAGCTGCTCGCAGCAGAGGACACCGCTGTTGTCCTGGTTCGCGTAGGCAGGGCCAACGACTACACGACGTTGTTCGGGGGCTCGTATCGCAGCCTTCGCGTCCACGTGCTCGACGGGGCGCCCGCGCTCGGAATCGCGCGGGGGTCGGTCGTCGAGGTCTGCTGGCGACAAGGCGGCGGCAACCGCGAGGTCGAGGTCGGCGACGTGTTCTTCGCGGTCGTGACCAACGCCGACCCCGTCGCCAAGATGTTCGGCCTGCCGCCGCGGCTCCGCGAACTCGCGTTCGCAGGCACTGTGCTGCCCGACGCCGTCGCTGGCAGCACAGCGGCGGCCGCCGCGCGGACGCCGCTGCCCAGCGCGCAGCCACAGGTGGCTGGCACGGGCTTGCTCGAGGCGAGCCGCCGCGCGGGCAAGTAGGCCGAGACGACGCGCGCTGGTTGCGCTGCGCCGCCGCCGAGAGCGCCGGTGGGCGCTTCGATCAGCGCCCTGCGGACTTCTTGAGCTGCGACGGAGCGTCGGGCAGCGGCAGCGTAGGCGCTCCCTCGAGCCAACCCAGCGAGCCGAGGAAGCGGTCCATCTCGCGCACGGTCCGCGCGAAGCTGGCCGGGCTGCGGTTCCTGTTGAAGAAGCCGTGGCCCTGGCCCTCGTAGATGTGCACGTCACAGCGCGCGCCGGCCGCCTGCATGCGTTGCTCGTAGCGCCGCGCGGTCGCGACCGGGATCAGCTTGTCCTGGCTTCCGAGGAAGACCGTGGTCGGCGGCGCGCCCTTTCGGATGTTGTGCAGCGGCGAGATCTCCTGCCAGCGCGCCTGGACGCGGGCGTGTCCCCAGCCGCCGGGCCCGTTGTCGAACACCGGGTTGAAGAGCACGAGCGCGTCGGGCCGGGACGAGACGGCCGCTTCCTCGCCCGCCTCATCGAGTCCGTCGATGACGCCCGCCGCTGCGGCGACGTGTCCGCCGGCCGAGCCGCCGCCCGCGCCGATGCGCTTCGGGTCGATGCCGAGCCGCGCGGCGTGGGTGCGCAGCCACCGCACCGCGCTCTTGCCGTCGGCGACGCACGCGAACGGCGAGGTCTTGTGCCGGGAACGCACGCGGTAGTCGGCGAGCGCTGCGACCATGCCGCGGGACGCCAGGTAGTCGGCCTGGGGCCGGAACTGCTCGGTCGTGCCGCTGTTCCAGCCGCCGCCGAAGAAGAACACGATCGCCGGCCGGCGGTCGTCCGCGTCGTGGCCCTCGGGCACGACGAGCTCGATCGACAGC
>JBERSB010000640.1:0-3168 GCA_041236755.1 Luminiphilus sp.
GGTCCAGCAGGCGCGCGCGGTCGCCGTCGACGCCGGCGCCGATCTTCACCTTCAGCCAGCGGCCGCCGTAGTCGTCGAGGTCCTCTTCGAGCGTCTCGGGCAGCCCGTCATCGCGGCGATCGAGCGCGGCGAGGTCGGCCCTGCGCAGCGGGTCGAGCATGCCGACGGTGTGTCGGACCACGACGCGCTCGCGGGGCGTCGGCAGGTCGCGCTGCCAGTCCCAGCCGCGCAGCGCGCCGTGCACGTCGCCGGGGCAGAAGCCGAACGCGCCCGCGCGCAGCGCCTGCGCGAACGGCCGCCCGACCAGCCGGCAGGTCGCGTCCAGCAGCGCGCGCTCGAGCAGCGCGACGCCGAACCCGCGCACGAGCTGGTCGGGCCGGTCGAACGGAAGCGCGTCGACGCGCTCCTCCATGACGCCGCGCCAGAGACCGAACGCGCTCGCGCGCGGCTGCGCGACCAGCGCAAGCGCCGCTGCCTGCGCCGACGCGAACAGCTCGTCCGCGTCCTGCGCAGGCGTCGCGTCGGTGTCCTTCCGGAACCAACGCGGCGCCAGCAAGTCCGCCGACCAACCGCGCGCGACGGCGCCGTCCGGGCCGCGTGCGGTGACGCGGCACACGAGCGCGTCGGCGCGCTCCAGCGTGACCCCGCCGAACCGGAACGGCAGCCGCAGCACACACGGACGGCGCCCGAGCGCGACCTCTTGGACGTCGACCGCCGGCGCGCCGCTCACGCGAGCAGCTGCCGCACGACCTTGCCGTGCACGTCCGTCAGCCGGTAGTCGCGACCCTGGAAGCGGTACGTCAGGCGCTCGTGGTCGATGCCCATCAGGTGCAAGACGGTCGCGTGCACGTCGTGCAGGTGGACGGGGTCCTGCGCCGCGGTGTAGCCGAGCTCGTCGGTCGCGCCGATCGTCTGCCCGTTCTTCACGCCGCCGCCAGCCATCCACATGGTCCACGCGCGCGGGTTGTGGTCGCGGCCGAGGTGCGAGAGCTTGCGCACCTCGCGCATCGGCGTGCGGCCGAACTCGCCGCCCCACACGACCAGCGTGTCGTCGAGCATGCCGCGCTGGCGCAGGTCGGTCACCAGCGCCGCTGCGGCCCGGTCGGTCTGCTGGCACATGCGCGGCAGCCCGTGGATCAGGTCGTCGCTGTCGTTGGAGCCGTGGTGGTCCCAGCCGCGGTGGATGACCTGCACGCAGCGCGCGCCGCGCTCGAGCAGCCGCCGCGCCATCAGGCAGTTGTTGGCGAACGAGCGCTTGCCGGGCTCGCTGCCGTAGAGGCGGTGCACGTGCTCGGGCTCGTCCTGGATGCGCGCCAGCTCGGGCGCGCTGTCCTGCATGCGGTAAGCGAGCTCGTAGGCCGAGGTGCGCGCGGCGATCTCGGGATCGCCGAGCGCCCGCGAGCGCTCGCCGTTGAGGCGCGCGAGCAGGTCGATGCCGCGGCGCCGCGCCTGCCGGTCCATGCCATCGGGGTCCTTGACGCACGGCACGAGGTCGCCGCGGGTGCGCAGCTCCACGCCGCCGAGCGTCGACGGCAAGAAGCCGCTCCCCCAACTCGCGGAGCCCGCGCCGGGGTCGATCTTGCCGCTGACCAGCACGCAGAAGCCCGGCAGCGACGTCGTGTCGGCGCCGAGGCCGTGCACGAGCCAGCTGCCGAGGCTCGGGCGCCCGACGAGGTGGTGGCCGGTGTTGGCGAACACCTGCGCGGGGCCGTGGTTGAACTGGTCGGCGTAGACCGAGCGCACAAACGCCAGCTCGTCGGCGATCGACGCAGTGTGCGGCAGCAGCTCGCTCAGCTGCGCGGCCGAGTCGCCGTAGCGCGCGAAGCGGTACGGCGACGCCATCAGGTTGGGCACGCCCTTCAGGAACGCGAACCGCTGGCCCTCGAGCATCCGCTCGGGCACCGGCTTGCCGTCGTAGCGGCGCAGCTCGGGCTTGTCGTCGAACAGATCGAGGTTGGAAGGCGCGCCCGCCATGAACAGCTGCACCACGCGCTTGGCGCGCGGGGCGTGGTGCGGCGCGCCCACAGCGGCCACAGACGCAGGCGCGGCCGCCGCGAGCCGCGGCGCGAGGCTGGCGCCCAGCGCGGCGCCGGTGCCCGCGAGCACGTCACGTCGGGTCGGATCGGGGAGGTTCATCCGCGGCTCAGGGTCTCGTCGAGGTTGAGGAGCACGATCGCGATGCGCGACCACCTCCGGTCTTCGGGCTCGCGGCCGAGCGCGTCTCGGAGCATCGCGAGCTCCTGCTCCGAGGGCGTCCGCGCGGTGCAGAGCCGGAAGCCGAACGACAGCTTCTGGGCCTCGTCGCCTTCGCGCTCCTGCATCCGCTGCGCCAGCGCGTCCGCCGCGGCCAGCGCGGTCGGGTCGTTGAGGCCGACCAACGCCTGCAGCGGCGTGTTGCTGCGCTCGCGCCGGACCTGGCACATCTCGCGCGACGGCGCGTCGAACGCGTCGAGCTGCACGAACGGCGCCGTGCGGCGCCAGAAGGTGTAGACGCCGCGGCGCCACTTGTCGCCGCCCTTGCTGACCGGCCAACGCATGTTGACCTTGTTCATCGGGATCACGCCGCTGGTGTCGGCCTGCAGCGGGTAGACGCTCGGGCCGCCCAGCTTGCGCGACAGCAGCCCGGAGACCACCAGCCAGGTGTCGCGCAGCCGCTCGGCGTCGAGCCGGTGGCGCGTGCCGCGCGCGTAGAAGCGGTTGTCGGGGTCGAGCCGCAGGCTCTCGGCGTCGGCCGCGCTGCTGCGACGGTAGGCCTGTGAGAGCACGATGGTCCGGACCAGCTTCTTCTGGCTCCAGTCCAGGCGCACCAGCTCGGTGGCGAGCCAGTCGAGCAGGTCGAGGTGCAGCGGCGGCTCGCACTGCACGCCGAAGTCCTCGGGCGTCGCGACCAAGGACTGCCCGAACAGCTCGGTCCAGATGCGGTTGGCGGCGACCCGCGCGGTCAGCGGGTTGTCCGCCGAGACGATCCACCGCGCCAGCGCCAGCCGGTCGAGCGGCGCGTCGCCGATCACGTCGGCCAGCTCCGGACCGAAGGCTGCGGGAACGTGCGCGCGCACCTCGCCAGCTGGAGCGTCGAAGGCACCGCGGATGCGCAGCCGCGTCACCGGCGCAGCGCCCTGCTTCTCGCGCAGCACCATGGTCTTGGCGCCGTCTGCGCGCTTGAGGTCG
>JBERSB010000641.1:0-2130 GCA_041236755.1 Luminiphilus sp.
ACGTCGACCACAAGCGGCAGACGAACGTCCCGGGCATCTACGCCATCGGCGACGTCGCCGGCCAGCCGATGCTCGCGCACAAGGGCTCGCACGAGGGTCTCGTCGCGGCCGCCGCGATCGCGGGCGACCAGGGCGCGGCCTACGACCCAGCCTGCATCCCGGCCGTCATCTTCACCGACCCCGAGATCGCGTCGGTCGGCCTGACGGTCGCCGAAGCGAAGGAGGCCGGCTTCGAGCCGGTCGAGGGCAAGTTCCCGTTCGGCGCGTCGGGCCGCGCGATGTCGCTCAACGAGACCGAGGGCTGGGTCAAGGTCGTCGCCGACAAGGCGACCGACAAGGTGCTCGGCGTGCACATGATCGGCCCCGAGGTCACCGAGCTGATCGCCGAAGCAGCGCTCGCGATCGAGATGGGCGCGACGGTCGGCGACATGGCGGCGACCATCCACGCGCACCCGACGCTGCCCGAGGCGATGATGGAGGCCGCGGAGGCGGTGCACAGCATGGCCGTGCACATCTTCCAGAAGCCAACCTCGCGCTCGTAGAGCGCGAGGATCGGGGCGCAGCGCCCCGCGCCCAACGCCCGGCGCTCTACGCTCCGCGCCCTACGCCTCGGCCGCGAGGTAGCCTCGCACGCACTCCTGTGCGTCCTCGTAGTCGAAGCCGCCCTCGCGCGCCTGCATGTCGGTCGCGACGCGCACGAACAGCGCGAGGCCGACCAGCAGCACGTCGTCCATCCGGGCCTGTGCGTAGCCGCGGATCTGCTCGACGTCTTCGCTCGAGGCCGGCCCCTGCTCGGCGTCGAAGCCGTGCGCGACCGTCGCGACGTGCACGAACTGCTGCGCCGTCCACTCGCGATCGCGGATCTTGGCGGGCTCCGCCATCCACACGGCCACCATGCCGCCGAGCACCTTGCGGTCGAGGTCGTCGAGCGGCGCGATCTTGTCGCGCAGCTCCTCGGGGGTCGGCGCCTCGTTCATGCCAGCATGTTGCCGTCAGGAGCGCAGCGAGCGCAAGCAGCCGGCCACCGCGATCACCATCAGCACGAGCCCTACAGGCACCAGCGCGATGCCGAGGCCCGGATCGCCACCGGCGCTGCCGAACGCCCCCAGCAAGAACCCGCCCGGCAGCGCGACCGATGCGCCGACCAGGCACGCCGAGGACACGCGCGGGGCGACCGCAGCGCGCGCGACGGTCAGCGCGAACGCCACGTGCACGAGCGACAGGAACGTCCCGTGCGCGTGCGCGAGCCGCCACAGCAGCCGCTGCGTCTCGTTGCCGACCGCGAGGTACCAGTCCACCTTGAAGCCGTGCATCGCCTCCAGCACGCCGCCGAGCAGCACGAACACCAGCAGGCTCCCCCACCCGAAGCGCAGGTGGCGGACGGTCAGGTCGGCGTGCTCGGCGTCGGCGCTCATTCGTGGATGAAGACCATGCGGTCGTCGCGGCGCGCGTAGAGCTGCTGGAAGCGCACGAGGTCGAGCCCTCTGGCCTGCATCAGCACGGACGGCCGCGCGCCGCCGGTGTAGCGAGCTTGCCAGACCGAGCCGATCGTGTCGACGAACGGCTTCGCCGCCGCTGCAGCGGCGACGTAGTCGTAGCCCTTGAGCGCGCCGCCGTAGCCGTCGAGCGAGCGCAGCGAGCGCGCGGCGTTGAAGCGCACCACGTAGTAGGGATCGTCGAGCAGGCGGCCGAGGTAGGGCGCCATCCAGTCCGTGCCGGAGGCCTCCTGGGCCGGCGCCCAGCCGAAGCTCCACGCGGCCAGCATGCGCAACCCGGCGTCGCCGGTGAGGATCCACCGCACCCCCGCGGCGACCTCGCGCTGCTCCTGGTCCAGCTCCGGTGCTGTAACCCCCCAGCCTGCCGCCAGCTGCTCCGCGGCCCAGCCCAGCGGACGATCCAGGTGGCACTGGCTGCACGCGTTGGGCCGGCCGGTCGCGAGCTCTGTCCTCACGTCGGGGCTCGTGATCGCGTGGCTCCGCGACGCCTTCATGAGCCCGATCGACGTGTGGCTCATGTGGCAGTTGTAGCAGTTGCTGCCCGACGAGCCCGGCGCGTGCCGCGTGTGCGCCTGCAGCGCGGCTTCGACGGCCAGCTCCTCGTGGCACTGCGTGCAGCCGACGTTGCCGCGCA
>JBERSB010000642.1:0-11596 GCA_041236755.1 Luminiphilus sp.
TTCGCGCCGGCGCCACTTCGTGAGCAGCTCCTGTTCGCGCGCGGGCTTCATGCCGGCGCGCAACGGCTTGTCGCCGCGCTCGGTCTTCGCCCACGCGAGCGTGTCGCGGATCGTGTCGCCGATCGGACGGAACGACAGGCCCGCGGCCATCGCCTTGCTGTTGCGCACCGTGCGACGCCCTCCTTCGGGGATCCAGAGCGGCAGCTCGGCGTAGGCCCGCACCTTGTGCTCACGGAGGAACCCTTCGTCGACCCAGGTCAGCTGCGCGTCGTTGCTGGTCGCGCACCTGCACGCGCCGAGCACCTCGGACAGCGCCGTGCGGCCACCGAAGCCGACCGCGTTGTAGACGCCGGTCACGTCCTGCTCGACGCAGTGCAGCATCCACGCGGCGAGGTCGCGCGCGTCGATGAACTGGGTGTGTCCCTGGGGTTCGCCGGGGCACAGCACCTCGCCACCCCGGTCGATCCGCCACGGCCAGTAGGTGAAGCGGTCGCTGCGGTCCAGGGGGCCGACGATCAAGCCGGGGCGGAGGTTGGAGACGCGTCCCGGCATCTCCGCCTCGGCGGCCTGCTCGCACAGCGCCTTCATCGCGCCGTAGTAGCGGCCGACCTGGCGGATCGTCTTGACCTCGTCGACGACCTCCTGGGAGATCGCCTCTGTCGCGGCGCTCTCGTCGATGACCGCCGGCCGCTCGTTGAAGCTGCCGTAGACCGAGATCGTGCTGATGAACTGGTAGCGGTCGACGCTGTCCTTGAGCAGGGACGCGGCCTGCGTCACGTGGCCGGGCACGTAGCCCGACGTGTCGATCACAGCGTCCCACTCGCGGCCCTTCAGCGCGTCGAGCTCTCCCTTGTCGCGGTCGCCGCGCAGCTGCTCGAGGTCCTTGAACATCTCCGGGTTGGTCCTGCCCCGGTTGAACAGCGTCACCTCGTGGCCGCGCTGGAGCGCCGCGCGCACGAAGTGCGGGCCGAGGAACGCCGTCCCACCGAGGACGAGGAGCTTCTTCGGTCGGGCGGTGGCCGGCTTCGGCGCGGCGCGGGCCCCGAGCGGCAGCGCGGCGCCCGCAGCGGCGACGGAAGAGAGGAACGCGCGTCGGGTCGAGGTCATGCGGGCAGTCTACGGCTGGCGAGCGCGCTGCCGGAACGCGAAGATCGGCCGCCCATGGATGAGCCCGAATACGTCCTCGGCACCGGCGCGGACGAGCTCGCGCGGCTGGCGCTGCAGAACCGCCTGTGGTCGGACACGGCCGTCGCCGCGGGGCGGCGGGCGGGCCTGCGCATCGGCGAGCGCGCGCTCGACGTCGGCTGCGGGCCGGGCTACGCCGCGTTCGACCTCGCCAACCTCGTGACGCCGACCGGCGTCGTGGTCGGCGTCGACGAGTCCCGGGCCTTCGTAGAGGACGCCAACCTGATGGCGAAGGCGCGTCGGGTCTCGCACTTCGAGGCCCGCGTCGGCGACGTGCAGCAGCTGCGTGACCTGCTCGTCTACGACGCGCCCTTCGACTTCGCCTACGCGCGATGGGTGCTGTGCTTCGTCCCGGATCCCGAAGCCGTGATCGCAGGCGTCGCTGCGTCGCTGCGAGCGGGCGGCCGGCTCGTGGTGCACGACTACTTCAACTACGAGTCGATGACGATGGCGCCCAGGCGCCGCAGCCACGACCTCGCAGTCGCCGCGACCAGCCGCGCGTGGCGCAAGGCCGGCGGCGACCCGGACGTCGGCCAGCGGCTGCCCGCGATGTTCGAGTCACACGGCCTACAGCTCGACGAGGTGCGCGCGCACGTCCGCGTCGCGCGCGGCGGCGAGAGCATGTTCGCGTGGCCGGACACGTGGTGGCGCACCTTCGCGCCCAAGCTGGTCGAGATGAGCGAACTGGAGCAGGACGCCTGCGACGAGTTGATCTGCGACCTCGACCGGGTCGCGGCGGGCGAGGGGTTCGTGCAGTGCCCGCCGGTCTACGAATTCATCGCGACGCGGCGCTGAGTCACCGCAGCGGCAGCGGGCCCGCGCTGTCCGCGAACGCGTCCGCGTCGACACCCATGGCGTTCAGGATCGACAGGTAGAGGCCGGCCATCGGCGCGCCCTCGGCGAAGCGCACGTGCCGGCGACCTGCGGCGGCGCCGCCGCCCTCGCCGAGCAGCAGCACCGGCAGGTCGTCGTGGTTGTGCCGGTTGCCGTCGCCGATGCCGGAGCCGTAGAGCACCATGCAGTCGTGGAGCAGGTCGTTCTCGCCGCTCTGCCGCTGCTGCAGGCCCGTGACGAAGCGCGCCAGCTGCTCGATCTGGAAGCGGTCGATGCGGGCGATCTTCTCGCGCTTCTCCTCGACCTTGCCGTGGTGGCTGAGCGAGTGGTGCCCCTCGGGCACGTCGAGGAAGCGGTAGCTGCGGTTGCTGCCGCCGTTGCCGATCATGAAGGTGACGACGCGCGTGCGCTCGGTCATGAGCGCGAGCGTGATCAGCTCGTACATCAGCTGCAGCCGCTCGACGTAGCCGCCGCCCGCGTCCAGCAGACCGTCCGGCACGTCGGCGAGGACTTCCTCTTGCTGCTGGTCTGCCTGCAGCAGCCGCTGCTCCAGGTCGCGCACTGATTCGAGATACTGGTCGACCTTGCGCCGGTCGCCCGCGCCCAGCTGACGCTGGAGCGCGCGCGCGTCCTGGCGGACGAGGTCGAGCACAGACCGCTGGCGCGCCCGCGCGACCCGCTGCTGCTCCTGGTCGAGGGCGGACTCCGGATCGCCGAAGAGCCGCGCGAACACGGCGCGCGGATCGGTCTCCTTGGCGACGGGACGGTCGGGCGCGCTCCAGCTGACGTTGTTGCTGTAGGCGCACGAGTAGCCCGAGTCGCACACGCCGGCAGACCTCCCCCCCTCCAGGCCCAGCTCCAGCGAAGCGAACGGCTCGTCACCGCCGAGGTGCTTGGCGAGCTCTTGGTCGACGGAGACGCCGGCGCGCAGGTCCGCGCCGCCCGTCTTGCGAGGGTGCGCGCACGTCAAGAACGACGCCACCGCCCGCGCGTGATCACCCGGGCCGTCGCCGTGGGCCTTGCCGCCGTCGATCTCCAGCCCGGAGAACACCGTCGCCCGCGCGGCGAGCGGCTCGAGCGCGGCCATCGTCGGGCCGAAGCGGGCATCCGGGCCTTCGCCGACCGGACGCCACCGATCCATGTGCACGCCGTTGGGCGCAAACACGAACACGGCGCGCGGGCGTCGCTCCACCGGGCGGGTCATCGCCGGCTGCATGGCCTCGAGCCACGGCAGCGCGAGGCACGCGAAGCCGCCGCGCAGCACCGTGCGGCGGTCGAGGGCGATGCGACGCAGGTTGGCCATGCGGGAATGATCGCCGATCCGGCGCTCGACGCGTAGCCCCAATGCGAGCCGTCCCGGCGCAAGCAGAGCAACTCTCCTTGACGCCGTCGTTCTCTCACCAGTATCTCCCTGGGCATGAGCAACCGAGCGTCTGAGCGGCGCGCCCTGGTGACCGGCGGCAGCCGCGGCATCGGCGCCGCCGTCTGCGTCGAGCTGGCGCGCATGGGCCACCCCGTGATCGTCAACTACCAGCGCAACGCGGATGCCGCAGGCGCGGTCGTGGCGCAGATCCGCGAAGCGGGCGGCGACGCCGTCGCTGCGGGATTCGACGTCGCAGACCAGGCCGCGACCAAGGACGCGCTCGAGGCGCTTCTCGACGACCCGCGACCGATCTCGATCCTCGTGAACAACGCCGGCATCGTGCGCGACAACCCGCTGCCGGCGATGTCCCCCGACCAGTGGAACGACGTCATCGCGACCAGCCTGGGCGGCTTCTACAACGTCACACAGCCGCTGATCATGCAGATGGTGCAGAAGCGCTGGGGCCGCATCGTCAACATGTCTTCGGTCTCCGCGCTCAAGGGCAACAGCGGCCAGACCAACTACGCCGCCGCCAAGGCGGGCATCCTCGGCGCGACGCGATCGCTCGCGATCGAGATGGCCAAGCGCAAGATCACCGTCAACGCAGTCGCGCCCGGCCTGATCGAGACCGACATGACCAGCGAGGTCCCGGACTTCGTGCAGAAGATGATCCCGATGCAGCGCATGGGGCGCAGCGAAGAGGTCGCGGCGGTCGTCGGCTTCCTGGCCTCGGAGGCAGCGAGCTACGTCACCGGCCAGGTGATCGGGGTCGACGGGGGCTTCCTCTAGAGGTCTCCGGGTGCGCCGTGCTCGATCACGGCCTTGACGCACGCGCGCGAGCCGGCGGTCTCGAACGCGCGGGCGATCTCGCCCCCGTCGAAGCGGTGCGTCACCAGCCGCGCGCCGACGCCGCGGAGCGCGGGCGTGCGCAGCTGCTCCAGCGCGAGCCGGAAGTCCCCGCACCGCGAGCTCGACAGCCGCAGGCCTCGGTACCGCACGGCCTCCAGCAACGGCGCGGCGTCGGTGGCGGCATCGGGGTGCAGCCAGATCTCGCCGCGCGGCCGCGCGAGCGGGCGCTCGCTCCCCGCTACCGGCCGCACCGCGCGCGCGAACGACGCGGGCGAGTCCACCACCACCGCGTCGGCGTGGGGCAGACCCGGTCCGCGCGCGTAGTCGCGCGCGAGCTCCCCCGGCTCCCCGACCGCGAGGTCGCACGCAGAACGAAGCTCGGCCGGCGGCGGCGCGCTGCACAGCCACGCGACGCGTCCTGACGCCGGCCGCGCGGGCATCCGCTGCAGCGACAGCTCGTCGACCACGAACTCGGTCAGGTGCTCGACGCCGCCTGCAGGCAGGCCGTGCGTCGACTTGAGGTGCACCTCGCGGCGCGCGAGCCGCAGCGCCCGCTCGAACCCCGACGGGCTGCCGGTCGTGTCGACCACGACGTCGAACGCCGCTGCGAGCCCCGCGTCGTCCTCGCCCGCGAGCACGTGCGCGCTGTCCGCGCCGAACCGTTCGGCGAGCGCGGCCAGAGCCGGGTCTCGCACCACGGCCTCGACGCCGAAGCCCCGCCGCATCGCGTGCAGCCCCGCGACCACGAGCATCCCGAGGCGGCGCGGGCCGAGCACCGCTATGCGGTCGCCTTCGCGCGGCGCCACGGTGGTGACGGCGTGCAGGGCCGCTGCCAGCGGCTCTACCAGGACCGCGTCCTCGTCGGGCACGTCGTCCGGCACGGCGAGGCACGCGGCGACCGGCGCCAGGATCCACGGGCCGAAGCCGCCGGGCAGCGCGTCGATGCCGAGCGTGACCCGCGCCGGGCAGTGCGTCTCGAGCCCCGCCGCGCAAAACGCGCAGTCCTCGGCCACGCCGCGCGCGGCGTGCGACGCGTTGATCTCGACGACGAACCGCGCGCCTTCGTCGTCGACCGCGACGACCTCGTGGCCGATCACCTGCGGCAGCGGGAACGGCAGGAAGCGCCGCGCGAGGTCGGTCGAGCAGACGCCGCACCGGCGGACGCGGAGCGCGCGGTAGCCCGGCCCCAGCGCGAGCACCTCTGCGCCGTCCCGACGGACGCGCCAGCCGCGCTCCGGGTCGCCTTCGAACTCGTAGCGAGCCACCGCGAACGAGCCGTCCGCGTGGTGGTCGTGCGCGTCGAAGGCGATCGACGTCATCCGCCGATCTCGCCGGGTCCGTCGCCGACGCGCAGCAGGTCGAAGCCCGGCGTCACTTCGAAGCGCTCGCGGTAGACGTCGGCGACGCGGGCCGCGACCCGCTCGCTGTGGCCCGCAGCGACCAGCGCGATCGCGCAGCCGCCGAAGCCCGCGCCGGTCAGGCGCGCGCCGAAGACCTCTTCGCACGAGCGCGCGGCGGCGGTGATCACGTCGAGCTCCTCGCAGCTGACGTCGTAGTCCTCGGCCGTCGAGCGGTGGCTCGCGTCGAGCTGCGCGCCGAGCCCGGCGTAGTCGCCTGCGCAGAGCGCCGCAGCGCCGGCCGCGATGCGGTCCATCTCGGTCGCCACGTGCCGCGCGCGACGGTAGAGCAGCGGGTCCATGTCCGACTGCACGGCGCGCAGCTCGTCCACCGAGAAGGCCGCGAGGTGCTCCTCCGGACGGATGTGCGCGCTCAGCCACGCGCGCGCGGCGGCGCACTGCTCCACCCGCTCGTTGAACCCGCTCGCCGCGAGCTCGCGCGGCTTGCGCGTGTCCATGACCAGGACCTCGCAGGCGTCCGGGTCGAAGGGCACGTGCTCCCAGCTCGGGCCGGCGCAGCGCATCCAGAGGACCTTGCCCGGCTGGCCCAGCGCGGACGCGTACTGGTCCATGATCCCGCACCGCACGCCGACGAACTCGTTCTCGACGCGGTGCGCGAGGCGCGCGACGGCCTGCTTGTCCAGGTCGACGCCGAACAGCGCGTCGAGCGCGATCCCCGTCACGACCTCGAGCGCCGCCGACGAAGCGAGCCCCGACGCCATCGTCAGGTCGCCCGCGAACACCGCGTCGAAGCCGCGCGTCACCCCGTGGTCGCGCTGGAAGCTGCGCCAGATCCCGAGCGGGTAGCGGCCCCAGCCCCAGCGCTCGTCGGCCCGGTCCCCGACCTCGTCGACGGCCACGTCGAGGACCAGCTCCTGGTCGACGCTCCGCAGCCGGATCCGGCCGTCGTCGTTGGGCTTCGCGCCCACGCACACGCCGCGGTCGACGGCCATGGGCATGACGTCGCCGCCGCTGTAGTCGAGGTGCGCGCCGACCAGATTGATCCGGCCGGGCGCGAAGAAGTAGCGCAGGTCCCCCGCTCCCTGGTCCTGGCGCCACCGCGACGCGATGGCCTCGACCAGTCGAGAGCGCGGGTCAACAGTCACAGATGGCATCGAACTCTCCATTCGTTCCCCGTGCAAGTGGCAGCCTCGTCGCCGGCTCGCCTGGGCGCGAGGGCGTCGATCTCGCTCCCATCGGCCCGTTGCCTAGGGCGACTCACGTAGAATCCCTGGGGAGGTCCCAGCAGGGTACCACCCACGCGAACCGGGAGTCATTTGTTGCCAAACGTATCGATGCGTGACCGATCGCGTCGCGCACACTATCCACGACGATGAACACGCCCGCTCACATGCTCTCCGCCACCGCGCTCGCGTTGGCGACGGCGCTCCCCTCACAGGAGGAGAAGGCTGCGTCGCTGCAGGGAGAAGGCGGCCGCCCGTTCGTCGCCGTCAGCTATCCCGCCGACAAGGACAAGGCGATCGCCGTCGTCGGCAGCAAGACGCTGACCTTGAGCGAGCTGGTCCAGCACATCGACGCGCGCCACTACCCGGGCTTCGAGCGGCTGCTGCGTAAGCAGCCGACGTTCCAGCGCTACCTGCAGTCCGACCTGATGGCGCCGTGGGTGCGCCAGTTCGCCGACCTCGAGGCGCTCCGGCAGGAACTCGGAGACACCTACATCGACCCCGTCGAGCTCGAGAAGGCGCAGAGCGCGTCGCTCAAGGCCTCGTTCGAGGCCTACCTCGGCAGGGTCGTCGAGCACCGGCAGATGTCGGGGCGCTCCGGCGAGCTCTCGCAGAAGCACGTCAACCGCCTGCTCGCGGACTTCCAGCTCAAGCGCGGCATCAGCGCCGAGCTGCAGGGCATGCTCGACCTGCTCGAGAAGGACGACTACAACCGCAAGCAGCTGCGCGACTTCTTCAACGACAACGCGCGCTTCTTCGGCGGCCAGGTCACCGTGCAGCACATCCTGGTGCAGCACCGCGACGGCGGCACCGGCCTGCTGCTCAAAGACGAGGGCCTGGCGCGCGCCAACGCGCGGGTCGCCGAGATCAAGGCGCGGCTGCGACCCGACGGCGCCAACTTCGACGAGCTGGCCCGGCTGTTCTCCGACGACAACAAGACGCGGAACAACGACGGCAGGCTGCCCGGGATCCACCGCTTCGACGACCGCCTGCCGGCGACGCTGTGCCGCGCCGCGTGGCGGCTGCGCGACGGCGAGATCGCGGCCGACGTCGTCGAGACCCAGTACGGGTGGCACTTCGTGCGGCGGCTCGAGTTCGCGCAGCAGATCTTCATCCTGTTCACCGACGACGCGATCCCGTCGATCCGTCAGGTGATGCGCCGCGCGATGCAGGAGCGGCGGCTGTTCGCCGCCCGCGATCGCGCGAAGATCCGCCTGCTGCTCTGACCGCCGCTCAGGCCGCGCCTTCCTGAACGGTCCACCAGAGCACGACCCAGAACGGGTTGAGCACGGTCCAGGCGACGGCGTAGCGCCGGAACGGCTGCTTGACGGTCTTGTGGCGGAACCACGCCATCGCCAGCCAGGCCCCGAGCCACCCGCAGGCGAACAGCATCCAGAGCAACGTGCGCTCGGAGACGCGCCCGCCGCGACGCGTGCTGCGCCACTTGTCCCAGCCGTAGACCGCGAGCGTGAGCACGTTCCACAGCAAGATCAGACCCCAGGCGAGCGCGAGCATGGTCGTAGGGCTCGGCCTCGGCGGGCGAGTTCGAGCATGCCGACATCCTAGCCACGGTGTACGCTCCGCGTCGCCATGCATGTCACGCCCGAGGACATCCTGACCGCGAGGGCCGCGATCGAGCCGCACGTGCTCCGCACGCCGACGGTCGCGGCCCCCCGCCTCGGAGAGCCGCTCGACGTGCGGCTCTGGCTCAAGCTCGAGAACCTGCAGTACACCGGCTCGTTCAAGGATCGGGGCAGCTGCTTCCGCCTGGAGCAGCTCGTTGCAGGAACCGACGGCGCGCGCGGCGTGATCGCGGCGTCTGCCGGCAACCACGCGCAAGGCGTCGCGCACCACGCCAACCGCCTGGGCCTGCCGGCCAAGATCGTGATGCCCGTCACGACGCCGTTCGCCAAGGTCGAGCGCACCGAGGGGCACGGCGCGGAGGTCGTGCTGCACGGCGAGTCTGTCGCCGAGTGCACCGAACACGCGCTGCAGCTCGCAGCCGAAGAGGACCTCGAGTTCGTGCACCCCTACGACGACCCGATGATCGTCGCCGGGCAGGGTACGGTGGCGGTCGAGATGCTCGAGGACGTCCCCGATCTCGACACGCTGATCGTGCCGATCGGCGGCGGCGGGCTCGCCGCGGGCGTCGCCGTCTGGGCCAAGCACAAGAACCCCGACATCCGGATCTACGGGGTGCAGACCGAGGGCTGCCCCTCGATGCACGCCGCGCTCGCGGGATCCGAGATGCCCAAACCCAACACGCACACGCTCGCCGACGGCATCGCGGTCAAGACGCCCGGCAAGCTGCCGGTCGAGCTGCTCCGCACGCGCCTCGAGGAGGTGCTGCTGGTCAGCGAACGCGACGTCGAGGACGCCGTGCAGATCCTGGCCTCCCAGCAGAAGGTCGTCGCCGAAGGTGCGGGTGCCGCCGGCGTGGCCGCGCTGCTGCGCCATCCGCAGCGCTTCCAGAACCGAAGCGTCGGCGTGGTGATCTGCGGCGGCAACATCGACCGCCGCATGCTGTCCACGGTGCTGCTCCGCGGCCTCAAGCGCGACGGCAAGATCGCCAAGCTCAAGATCCCGATCCACGACGTGCCGGGCGTGCTCTCCCGCGTCACCCAGCTGATCGGCGCCGCCGGCGCGGACGTCGTGGACATCGAGCACCAGCGGGTCTTCAGCGGGCTCGCGCCGCGCGAGGCCGAGCTGCACGTGGTCATGGAGACCAAGGGCGAGGCCCACGTGCACGGCATCCTTTCGCGCCTCGCAGAGGCGGGCTTCGCGGCGGAGACGATCTGACGTGGTCGCCGGCGAGGGCGCATGGCGCGCGGCGGACCGCCACCAGCGCCGGCTCCCCGCTGACGTGCGCAAGCGCCGCGGCGTCTGGTTCACGCCGCCCGAGCTCTCTGGGCCGACGGCCGCGCGCGCCCTGGCGCCGCTGGATGACGGGCGCCCGCTGCGGGTGTGCGATCCGGCCGTGGGCGCCGGCGCGTTCCTGCTGGCGGCGCAGCAGGCGCTGACGAGGTCGGCCGCGGAGTTGGTCGGGGGCGCCGTCGCCCCGGCGGCGATCGCGATCGCGAAGGCCGCGCTCCCCGGCTGCGACCTGCGCGTCGCGGACGGGCTGCGCGAGCTGCCCGACGAGAGCTTCGACGCAGTGCTGACCAACCCGCCGTGGGAGACGCTCCAGGACGGCGCCGACACGAAGGCGCAGCTCCGGGAGCTCCGCGGCCGGTTCGAGCGGCAGGGTGCGGGCAAGCTCTACACGTACCGCCTGTTCGTCGAGCGCGCGGTCCGCCTGCTGCGGCCCGGCGGGCGGCTCGGCATGGTCGTGCCGGCGAGCCTCTGGTTCGACCGCGACGCCGCGTCGCTGCGCGACCTGCTGCTCGACGAGTGCGACTGGCAGTGGCTGTTCGGCTTCGAGAACCGCGCGCGCGTGTTCGACATCGACAGCCGCTACCGGTTCGGCGTGGTGATCGCGACCAAGGGCGCGCGCACAAAGCACGTGCGCGTGGCCTTCGGCCGCACCGACCCGACCGAATGGAGCGCAGAATCTCCCGCGCACACGTCCTACCGCTGCTGTGAGCTGCGCGCGTTGAGCCCGCGCAGCGGCGCGTTCGTCGAGGTCGAGGGCCGCCGCGACCTCGAGATCCTCACCAGGATCCAGGCGTCCGGACGGCCGCTGACCGGCTCCGCAGGAGCGCTCCACTGGCGCCAGGGCGACTACAACATGACCTCCGACCGGCCACGGTTCATGCTGCGCGCGCAAGCAGAGGAGCAGGGCTACCGCGCCGACGAGCAGGGCGTGTGGCGCGCGCGCGGCCGGCCCGCGCTGCTCGCGCTGCGGCAGGGCGCGATGATCCACGACCTCGACGGCAACGCCGGCGCCCACGACCGCGGCGTCGGCCACAAGACCCGATGGCGTCGCCCCTCCGGACCCGACGAGCTGCGCCCGCTCGACCTGGTCGACGCCGACGAGTGGGCGGCGGGCGCGCAGGCGCGCGGACCCGCACGCATCGCGCTGCGCGCGCTCTCCAACGCGACCAACGCGCGCACCGCCATCGCGTGCCTGCTGCCCGACGTACCGTGCGGCAACTCGATCGGCGTGCTGTGGACGCCGGAGGGCCACGAGCAGCCCGTGCGCGAGCTCGCGGCCTGCGCCGCGTCGCTCGCGTCGCTGCCGTTCGACTGGTCGCTGCGGATGCGGCTCGCCGGCACCAACCTCAACCGCTTCGTGCTGGAGGACTGCGTCCTGCCCCGCCTCGACGCAGCCGCGCGAGACGAGCTGGCGCGAGCGGCCCTGCGCCTCTGCGCGATCGCGCCGTGGACCGAGCCACTCTGGCGCGCCGCGCAGGCCGAGGGCTGGTGCGCAGACGCAGCACCCGCGACAGCGCCGCAGCGACGGCGCGCGCTGCAGACCCGCATCGACGTGCTCGTGGGCGAGGCGTTCGAGCTCACACGCGACGACGTCGCCTGGATCACGCGCGGCCCACCGTTCGCCAAGGGCTTCTGGCGCGTCGAGCGCGACCTCTCCGAGCCGCTGCGCCGGCCGCACCGCTGGCTCGAGGCGCTGGCGCGCTGAAGCAGGCGCGCGCTCGCCGCCGGCGCTACCGGCTTGCCGCCGGCGCTACTGGTACGTGTAGGTCGTGCTCGCCTGGCAGCCGGTGGGCGTCGTCACGACGACGGCCGCGGGCCCGGGCGTGCCCGGCGGCGTGCGCGCGCCGATCGACGTCATGAACTGCGAGAGCGGCGTCACCTGGGTGCCGCCGAGCGGCAGCGTGGCGGCG
>JBERSB010000643.1:0-15981 GCA_041236755.1 Luminiphilus sp.
CCGAGCGCGTGCATGCGCTGCCCTTCGGGCGTCTCGAACCGCCTCGCCGAACGACGCGCCTTGTAGGCGAACAGCCCGGACGCCGCGAACAGGATCGCGGCGAGCCCGGCCAAGAGCGGCCACGTGCGACCGGCGTCCTCCACTCGCGGGGCCAGCTGCACGTCCTCGAGGCTGCGTGGGCGGAGTCGATAGCCACCGAACAGGTCGTCTTCCTGCGTATACTGCTCCAGGTGTCCGACCACTTCGAGCTCGTCGCCGTCGTTCAACCGCGCCAGCAGGGGTGCGTAGTACTTCGTCGGGCGCAGGAACAAGCGCAGGCGGTCTTCGCCCTCGCGGATGTAGACGTGCTTGCCTCCTTCGTCCGGGACCACGAAGGCTCCGCGCACCTGCACCAACAGACCGCACGAGCGCTCGAGATCGAGCTGCCCCAGCGATACGGGCTCGGGCCGGAGCGGGTGGTTCGAGCCGACCACCGCCATCGACTCGAGGTCGAAGGTCGGCATGCCGCGGTACTCACCCAGCACCCCCCGCAGCTCGAGCATCGCACCTGGCGAAGCGTCCGGCTGCTCCTCGCTCTCGACCCGGAGACCTCCGGTGAGGTCCTGGACGTAGAAGCGGAACCCCCGCGCTTGTCCGCCCGTCTTCGGGACGGGCGGCCCGGTCAGCACGGCGCGCAGGACGAACGCTTCGCCAGCGCGGTCGACGTGGCCGTCGCCGTCGAGGTCCCGCACGACCTCGGCGATGCGCTCGGTCGACGGACCCGCTGGCCGCCCCCCAGGCTGGGCCTGCCCGGATCTGTCGTCCTGCGAACGCACCTCCTCGCCAGGGATCGCGAGAAGCACGCTGACCAGAGCTGCTGCGAAGCACACGCGCACGTGCCCATCCTAGCGCGCCCCACGCTGTTTGCGCCATGGTCCCGGGCAGCCCAGGGCCGACACGCTCGCGAAGCAGCCTCCCGGCCCGCTACCATCGCCGGGCCGATGGACTTCTTCACGATCGACAACCTCCTCACCCTGCTGATGCTGACGCTGCTGCAGGCCGTCCTGGGCTTCGACAACCTGCTCTACATCTCCCTGGAGAGCAAGCGGGTCGGTGAGCGCGACCAGCAGCGCGTCCGGCAGCTCGGCATCTCGATCGCCATCGTGCTGCGCATCGTGCTGCTGTTCGTGCTGACCCAGGCGATCAAGCTCTTCGAGGACCCTTTCTGGCACGTCGAGACCGCGCCGCTGCACATGGCGCTCAGCGGGCACGCGCTGATCGTGCTGCTCGGGGGAGGGTTCATCCTCTACACGGCCGTCAAGGAGATCTGGCACATGCTGGCGCCCGCCGACCTCGGGGCGCACCCCGACGGCAAGGACCAGGTCAGCGTCACAAAGGCGGTGACCATGATCGTCTTGATGAACCTCGTGTTCTCGTTCGACTCCATCCTCGGCGCGATCGCCCTGACCGATCGCTTCCTGACCATGGCCGTGGCCGTCGTGATCTCAGGCGTGCTGATGATCTGGCTCGCCGACAGGGTCTCTCAGTTCCTGCAGAAGAACCGGATGTACGAGGTGCTGGGCCTGTTCGTGCTGCTGCTGGTCGGCGTGATGCTGCTGAGCGAAGGCGGCCACCTCGCGGGGCTCGCGTTCTTCGGCTTCCACATCGAGCCGATGGCGAAGTCGACCTTCTACTTCGTGATCGCGATCCTGGTGCTGGTCGACGTCGTCCAGGGCCGCTACCAGCGCAAGCTGCTCGCGCGCGCGAGCACCCCTTCCGGCAGTTGAACCAGGGCCCGGAGCGGCCCATATCGAGACGTTCGAGAGCCGCTCGCCAGGCGGACCCCACGAATGACGGCGCAGCGAAAAGCCGGTCGCACCGTGCTCTCGGCCGCTCGGGACCTCCCGGACCTCGCCCCTCCGGACCCGGGCATGCCGCCATGGTCGCACGACGGTGCGGTATGCTCTTCCGTATGGCCGCTGTGACGGAACCCGGCCCCGCTACCATCCGTCAGTTCGAAGACCTATGGACAAGAAACTGCGAGTTGCTCCTGCCTGCCTGGCTCTGACCGTGGTGATGGCGTTCGTCGGAGCGGACGCCCGCGCCCAGCACTCCGAGGCGCGTGAGTGGAACGAGCTCCTGCTCGAGTCGATCCGCAAGGACTTCGCGCGCCCGACGGTGCACGCGCGCAACCTCTACCACACGTCGGTGGCGATGTGGGACGCATGGGCGACCTACAGCGCGACGGCTGACTGTGTGCTCTTCGACGAGCAGCACCCGACGACCGACCCCAACGTCGACGCGTGGCGCAGTGAAGCGCTCAGCTACGCCTCCTACCGGATCCTCAGCGCGCGCTTCCAGAACTCGCCCGGCGGCCCTGTGATGCTGCCGCAATACGACGCGCTGATGACGCAGCTCGGCTACGTCGCGAGCAACACGACCACGACGGGCAACACACCTGCTGCGATCGGCAACCGCATCGCGGACGTCGTGCTGGCCTACGGGGCGAGCGACAACTCCAACGAGGCCAACGACTACGCCAACCAGTACTACTTTCCGGTCAACCCGCCGCTGCTGCCCGACTTCCCGGGCAACCCCAACCTGTTCAGCCCGAACCGCTGGCAGCCGCTGGCGCTGCAGTTCTTCGTCGGCCAGTCCGGGATCCCGGTCCCCACTGGCTACCCCGACTTCCTGAGCCCCGAGTGGGGCCAGGTCAAGCCGTTCGCGCTGTCGCAGAACGACCTCTCGGTCAACAACCGCTTCGGCTTCGACTACTGGGTCTACCACGATCCGGGCGACCCGCCGCTGCTCGGCACGCCGACGGCGCCCGACTACAAGTGGGGCTTCGAGATGGTCGCGGCGTGGTCCTCGCACCTGGACCCTGCAGACGGCGTGATGATGGACGCGTCGCCGGCGTCGATCGGCAACATCCAGCTGTCGAGCATGCCGACGACGCTCGCCGGCTACCCGTCGTTCTACGACTTCACCAACGGCGGCGACCCGAGCCCCGGCTACACGGTCAACCCGGTCACGGGGCAGCCCTACGCCCCGCAGATGGTGCCGCGCGGCGACTACGCCCGCATCCTCGCCGAGTTCTGGGCGGACGGCCCCGACTCCGAGACCCCGCCTGGTCACTGGTTCTCGATCTTCAACGACGTCACCGACGACCCGCAGCTGGTCAAGCAGATCGGCGGCATCGGCCCGGTGGTCAACGACCTGGAGTGGGACGTCAAGGGCTACATCGCGATGGGCGGCGCCATGCACGACGCCGCGATCTCCGCCTGGGGCATCAAGGGCTGGTACGACTACCTGCGCCCGATCAGCGCCCTGCGCTACATGGGCGACCGCTACGCGATCAGCCCGACGGACCCCGACGCGATCACGCTGCACCCCGGCCTGATCGAGGAGGTCACCGCAGCGACGACTGCCGTCGGCCAGCGGCACGAACACCTCGCCGGCAGCGAGGGCAAGATCGCGGTCTTCGCGTGGCGCGGGCCGGACTACATCAACGACCCGACCACGGACGTGGCCGGCGTCGGCTGGATCCTGCTCGAGAACTGGTGGTCGTACCAGCGGCCTACGTTCGTGACGCCGCCGTTCGCAGGCTACGTCTCCGGCCACAGCACCTACAGCCGCGCGGCGGCCGTGGTGATGGACAACTTCACCGGCTCGCCCTACTTCCCTGGCGGCCTCGGCGAGTACGTCTGCCCGCAGGACCAGTTCCTGGTCTTCGAGAAGGGCCCCAGCGTCACCGTCAAGCTGCAGTGGGCCAGCTACTACGACGCGTCGGACCAGTGCTCGCTCTCGCGCATCTGGGGCGGCATCCACCCGCCGTGTGACGACATCCCGGGCCGCCTGATCGGCCAGGAGGTCGGCGAGGACTCCTACGCCCGCGCCGAGCAGCTCTGGGCCGGCACCGCACCACCGCTGGCAGGCTACGCGACGAGCGGCGCCGGCTGCGTCGGCTCGAGCGGCAGCGCCATGACGCTGGCCGGCGTGCCGAGCGCACGCCCCGTGCTGGGCTCGACCCTGCAGGTCGACGTCGCGGGCGCCCCGCCCGCCGTGCCTGTGTTCCTGATGATCGCCGGCGTCGTGCCCTACACGCCCAAGATCGACCTCACGGCGGTCGGGATGCCCGGCTGCGAGCTCGGCCTGGAGATGATCACGCTGGAGTCCGTGCCGCAGACCAGCGGCTCGGGGCAGTGGTCGCTCGCGATCCCGAACTCGCCGCTGTGGCTCGGCCAGTCCGTCTGGCACCAGGCCGTCGGGCTGGACCCGGGCGTCAACGCGCTCGGCCTGATCACGTCGAACACAGGCGAAGCGGCGGTAGGCCTCTAGCGACCCGCTACAATGCGGGCACGATGCTGACGCTCGCGCTGTGCCTCGCCCCGCTCGCCGCCGCACCCCAGGATCCTCCGCGGCTCGACGCCGCGGCGTTCGACGCGTGGCGGAGGCACCTCGCGCCCGTCGAGGCCGAGGAGCGCTGGCGGGAGATCCCGTGGCGGCAGAGCCTCGGCGAAGGGCTCCGTGACGCCGGTCGAGCGCAGCGCCCGCTGCTGCTCTGGCTGATGAACGGCCACCCGCTCGGCTGCACTTGAGGCAACGGCGTCGCGGGCCGGCGGTCTGTCTGGTCCCACCCTGAGGTGATCGAGCTGGCCGCGCGCTTCGTGCCGGCCGCGGACGAGGTCTGGCGCCTGCAGCGCGACGACGACCCCGAGTGCCGCTGGTTCCGGCAGGTCGTGCGCGGCGCGCCCGACCCGTCGCGCGGCACGATGCAGGGCACCTACATGCTGACCGCGAGCGGCGCGCTGCTCGGCAGGCTCAACTCGACCAATCCCGAACACGTCCTGCGCGCGATGGAGACGGCGCTCGGGCGCTGGGAAGCGCTCGACGAAGGGGCGCGCGCCGCAGCCGCGCCCGCCGCAGCCGCCCCTCGACACCGCTGGGAAGACAGCTACCCCGAAGCGGGCCTGGTGCTCGAGCGCTTCGCGCGCGACGTCGGCGTCTCTCCCGACCAGGCGCCCTCGCACCCCGTCAACAGCGACGCGGTCTGGTTCTCGGCGGACGAGCTGCGGCGCCTGCTGCCCGAGCGGCTCGCGGTCGGGGCCGCGCGCGACGTCGAAGAGGCGCTGGTGGCGCGCCTCGCCCGCTTCGCGTTCGTCGACAACGTGCGCGGGCAGACGCTGCCGTTCGCCGCGACGGCGGTCGAGGTCGCGAGGCTGCGCGCCGAGGTGGCCACCGTCGAGGGAGACCTCGTGCGCCTGCAGCTGACGGGGACGACGCGGGCGGCGACCGACGGCACCGAGCCCGGCGAAGACTACTGGCAGCCCAAGCGCGCGTGGCCGCGGAGCGTGCAGACGCAGCTGCACGGCAGCGCCACGTGGAACGTAGCGCGCGCCCGGTTCGACGCCTTCGACGTGGTCGCGCTCGGCTCCCGCACCGGCCGCACCACCTTCAACGGTCGCTCGCGCGAGCTGTCCACCCTACCGTTCGGCATCGGCTTCTTGCTCCGCCTCGCACCCGCGGGCTACCGGGTCGCGCCGACCTACGTGAACCTCTACGGAGCGCCCTGGGTCAAGATGCCGGGGCGATGACCGGGCTGCCGTGGTCGCGGATGCGCCCGGTCGCCGCGACCAGCGCCCGCGTGATGCCGGGCTCGTGCGAGCTGTGGCCGGCGTCGTCGACGATCTCCAGCGAGGACTCCGGCCACGCGCGGTGCAGCTCGATCGCGGAGCGGATCGGGCAGATCACGTCGTAGCGGCCGTGCACGATGAAGGCCGGGATGTGGCGGATGCGGTCCACGCCGCGCAGCAGGCGGTCGTCCGGCTCGAAGCGCAGGTTGCGGAAGTAGTGCGCCTCGAGGCGCGCGATCGCCCAGGCCACGTCCGGGTCCTCGAAGTGCGCGAGGAACTCCGGGTTCGAGCGCAGCGTGCAGCTCGCCCCCTCGTAGATCGACCAGCGCATCGCGGCGGCGAGCGCGACCTCACGTGACGGGTCGTTGAGCCTCCGCCAGTAGGCCTCCAGCAGGTCCCCGCGCTCGTCCTCGGAGACGTGCCCGGCGAACTCCTCCCAGCGCTCGGGCTGGATGTGGCGCATGCCGTAGAGCCACCAGTCGAGCTCCCACTGCTGGACCAACCAGATGCCCCGCAGCGTGAGCGAACGGCAGCGCTCGGGGTGCGCCTGCGCGTAGGCGAGCGACAGCGTGCTGCCCCAAGAGCCGCCGAAGACGTGCCACGACTCGATGCCGAGGTGCTCGCGCAGCTGCTCGTAGTCGGCGATCAGGTGCTCGGTCGTGTTCTCGGCCAGCTCGCCGAGCGGATGCGACCGCCCGCAGCCGCGCTGGTCGAGCAGCACGACCCGGAAGTGCTCGGGGTCGAAGAAGCGCCGGTCGGTCGGACCGCTCCCGGCGCCGGGCCCGCCGTGCACGAACAGGATCGGCTCGCCGTCCGGGCGTCCGCACTGCTCCCAGTAGACGCGGTGCACGCCGCCGACCTCGAGCTCGCCGGTGTCGAAGGGCTCGATCTCGGGGTGAAAGTGTTCGTTTGCCACGCACGCGAGGATACGCGCGCCGCGCCGCGTGTCGACGCCGCGCCCCCGACCCGGCCGCATCGCGGTAGGATGCAGGGACCGTGACACCGCTGCTCGCTCGTATGGGCGCCGGCGCCGCTGCGCTGGCGCTGCTCGCCGCCACTGCGCCGACCCAGAACATCGTCTCTGCGACGCTGGTCGTCGACGAAGCCGCCGTAGACCTCGGGCCTGGCTACGCCAATGAGCCGGCGTTGCTCTACAACGGCACGCTGCCCGGTCCGGTGATCCGCGCGACCGAGGGCGACGTGCTGCGCGTGCGGATGATCAATCACCTCGACGAGCCGACGATCCTGCACTTCCACGGCCAGCCGATGCGGCTCGGCATGGACGGGACGCAGCGGATTTCGCGCCCGGAGACGCCGCCGGGTCAGGAGTTCACCTACGAGCTCGACGACCTCGCGCCGGGCACCTATTGGTTCCACCCGCACAGTGACAACCACGGCCAGCTCGACAGCGGGCTCTACGGCGTGCTGATCGTCGACCCTGCGAACCCGGCGAACGATCCAGCCGCAGACCTCGACGCCGTGGTCGCGCTCGACGAGTGGAACCCCCAGATCACCGGCGGCAGCTTCTTCGGCCACCTGGTCAACGGGAGAACCAGCGCGGGCCAGTCGCCGATCCTCGTCGCCCCCGGCGACAAGCTGCGGCTCCGGTTGGCCAACGTCGCCGCGCGCACCAACTACGTCGTCGCGCTGGACGGCCACCAGATGACCGTCACGCACAAGGACGGCAACCGCGTCCAGCCGGTCGTGACCGACGCGATCCCGATCGGTGTCGGCGAGCGCTACGACGTGATCGTCGACTGCACCAACCCCGGCGTGTGGAGCCTTGCAGCCGCAGCCATCCAGAACCGCGGCGCGACGCTGGTCCGCGGCGTGGTGCGCTACCAGGGTCAGACCGGCCCCGACCCGACGGCCGCGTTCGTCCCGCCGAACCTCGCGACCGGCGCGCTGCTCAGCTACGCGCAGCTGGCGAGCTACTGGCCGGCAACGGATCCGATCACCGCGACGCCCGACCGCACCTACCCGATGGCGCTCGCCGTGCAATCGGCGCCCGGCGGCGGCATCTGGACGATCAACAACGAAGCGTGGCCGAACGTCACGCCGACCGACGTCTCGTTCGGTGACGTGGTGCAGCTGGACTTCACCACCACGACGCCGAGCCCTACGCACGTGCACCCGATGCACATGCACGGCCACTTCGTGCGACTGATGGGCACCGCGGGCGGCGTCACCCACCCGCCGCTGATGGACACCGTGCTGATCATGCCCGCGGGCCAGCCCGGGGACTCGTGGTCGTGCCAGTGGACGGCCGACAATCCGGGCACGTGGCTCCTGCACTGCCACGACATGCACCACATGATGCGCGGCATGATGACGGTGGTCTCCTACACGGGTGACCACGACGGTGACGTCATCCCCGACGCGGTCGACAAGGAGCCGACGCTGTCGATCCCGGTCGCGATGATCTCGGACGACGCGCAGGAGTTCCGCATCGGCAGCGGCGGCGCGCTGGACTTCCAGTGGCAGCCCAACGAGCTGCTCTGCGTCTTCGGGGCGCCGAGCGAGCTGCCGGTCCCGAACCCGTTCCCGCCCTACGGCGCGCTCCGCATCGACCCGAACGCCTCGATGCTCCTGGGCACGACCGTCGCCGACGGCAACGGCGACGCCGAGCTGTCCTACACGCTGCCGAACAACCCTTCGTTCGTCGGCGCGCGCCTAGTCTTCCAGGCGGTCGCCTCCAGCGCGCCGCTCGGCGTGCTGCGGCTCTCCACCGAACAGGCGTTCGTCGTGACGCAGTAGTCGCGCGAGGGAGCGCTCGAGGTGTGTATTCGCAGGCCGGCGCCGCGTTCGATCCTCCCTGCACCCCGCTATGCTCGCTGAAGCCATGAGCCGCACCCTCCTCGCCTCCCTCGCGTTGCTCGCCGCTGCGCTCCCTGCCCAGAACCAGCCGTCCGCGGCCGGCGCGGTCGCGCCGTCGCGCCTCCAAGAGATCCTCGCGGGCGCGGATCCCGTGACCGTCGCCGAGCTGCGCGCGATGCAGCACCACGTGCAGGAGCTGATCCAGCGCGTGCTGCCCGCGACGGTCTCGCTGCCGGGCGCCAGCGGCGTGCTCGTCCGCCGCGACGGGCAGCCGTTCGTGCTCTGCGCAGCGCACGTCACCAAGACCGCCGACAAGTCGATCCGCATCCAGCTCACCGACGGCGCCCGCATCGAGGGCACGTCGCTCGGCGCCGACCACCAGAGCGACGTAAGCCTCGTGCGCGTCGACACCGAGGGCGAGCACCCCGCGGTCGAGATCGGCAGGTCCTCCGAGCTGAAGCGCGGCCAGGGGGTGCTGATGCTGGGCCATCCGAGCGGCCGCAAGAACGGGCGCACCGCGCCCGCGCGCCTCGGTCGCGTCCTCCGCGTGCCGGAGTCGGGCTACCTCGTCACCGACTGCACCATGCAGGGCGGCGACTCCGGCGGGCCCTTGTTCGACATGCAGGGCCGCGTGGTCGGCATCAACAGCCGCATCAACAACAACCTCGCGATGAACATGCACGCGCCCGTCGACGCGCTGGTCGCGCAGTGGCAGGAGCTGCTAGACGGCAAGGTCACCGAGTCCCGCCGGCGCGGCCGACGCCAGCGCCCGGGCTTCGGCGCCGAGCTGCGCTACGGCGAGGGCTGCCCCGTGTTCGAGGAGGTCCCGTCCGACAGCGCCGCGGCCAAGGCCGGGCTGCGCAAGGGCGACCGGCTGTTCGAGATCGACGGCGTCGAGGTCGAAGGCCGCCGCGACGTGATGCGCGCCCTGCGCGAGTTCGAGGTCGGCGACCGCGTCGCCGTCGTCGTGGAGCGCGACGGCAAGGGCATCGAACTGGAGCTGGAGATCGTCCGGGGAGGCGGACAGTGAGGGCCTCTCCCGCGTGCGTGGCGCTGCTCGCAGCGCTGCCGGTCGCGCTGCCCGCGCAGAGCATCCGGACGCTGTCGCAGGCCGAGAAGGTGCGCGAGGGGTGGGCGCCGGTCGTCGTCGCAGCGAACCGCAGCGTCGTCGAGGTGTCGGTCGACGGCCGCGCCGTCGTGCTCGGCACCGTCGTCGCGCCGGACCTCGTCCTGACCAAGCTGAGCGAGCTGCCGGCAGATGAGCAGGTCGAAGCAGGCGCGCAGCCCGCGGCACGCCCCGCGCTGACGATCGCGCAGGGAGACCGTTCGTTTGCCTGCGAGCAGGTCGGGCTCGACCGGCCGTCGGACCTCGCGCTGTTGCGCGTCACGGGCGCCGCGCTCGCCCCCGTCGTCTGGGCCGAGCAGGAGCCCCAGCCGGGCGCGTTCCTGGCGAGCGTGGACGGCAGCAGGCCGCCGTTCGGAGTCGGCATCCTCGCCGCTGCACCCTACGTGCACACGATCCCGCGCGCGTTCCTCGGCATCCGATTCGCCAACCTGGACGGCGGCGAAGCCAAGATCGAAGAAGCGGTCGAGCACGGCGCCGCGCGCGCCGCGGGCATCCGGGGCGGCGACGTCATCGTGCGCTTCGGCGACGAGGAGATCCGCGAGACCGACCAGCTCCGCGCTGCGATCCGCAGCTGCGATCCCGGGGACACGGTCCGCGTCGAGGTGCTCCGGGACGGCGAGAAGGAGACGTTCGAGGTGAAGCTCGGCACCAACTCGAGCCCCGCGCGCTCGACGCAGGAGGGCGTTTGGGGCGAGCTCAGCGAAGTCCGCAGCGGCTTCCAGCGCGTGCTGCAGCACGACACCGTGCTCGAACCCGAGGACTGCGGTGGTCCGCTGATCGACCTCGAGGGCCGCGTCGTCGGCGTCAACATCGCGCGCGCCGGCCGCATCGAGACCCTGGCGATCCCGGCCCGCGAGGTGCAGGCGCTGATCGCGCAGATGACCGCCGCCGCGCCCGACGAGGGCCGTCCGAGCAGCGCCCGGCCGACCGACGAGCAGCGCGGCAAGTAGCCGCGCTGCGCTACGCGCGCGCCACCGGCCGGGCAGCGCGCCTACCCGAGCAGCGCTACCGCCCGAGCAGTGCTACTGCCCCGACAGTGCTACTGCCCCGACAGTGCTACTGCCCGAGGAGGGCGCGGCCGCCGTTGCTGGTCACGAGACCGACCGTGTTGGCCTGCGCGTCGAGCACCACCCACTGGTAGAAGATCTCAGCGCCTTCGAGCGCGCTCGAGTTCGGCACCGTGACCGTCCAGTCGGCTGCGCCCGTGGCGTCCGTGATGGCGAAGTCCGTCGCGTCGGGCGAGACCAGCAGGTCACACCCGGGCGCGCCGGGCAGCGGCAGCGGCAGCGGCCCGCTCGCGCTCACCTGGTCGGAGAGGCCTTGCGCCAGCACCGCGAACGTGACGGGGAGCGCGTCGGTCAGGTCGACGTCGAACGACGTCCCGAGCACCGGGCGCCCCGTGTTCGAGAGGCTCGGGATCTTGTAGTCCGGCACGCACTGCACGATGTAGCACGGCCTGACCACCTGCACGGCCCACGGGGACGACGCGTTCGGCCGCGAGTAGGCGACGTTGAACGAGCCGAACTGCAGCTCGGGCAGGTAGACGTTCTGCGCCGTGGTGTCGATGCCGACGTGGAAGGCCCCGCTCACGGTGACCGGGTTGGCGAAGGTCGCCTGGTAGAACCCCGGCGTGGCGCCGACCGTCATCGTCGTCGTCGCGATCGGAGCGCCGGTCGGCGTGCTGCCGCTGTAGATCCTGGCCGCGACCGTGACGGGCGCGCCGCCGACCGCAGCGGTGTAGAGCTTGAAGCTGTTCACCTGCTGGGTGCCGGAGATGGCGACGCGGTAGACACGCTCGTCTGCCGACGTCTGGTTGGTCAGCGGCGCGCCGGCCGGGTTCCACTCCGCGCAGGCCGGCGCCGGGATCGGCGTCGAGCCCTCGCAGCCCGCGCCGAACTGCGAGAAGCTGCCGAACACGAGGTTGGAGCCCGTGCCGCCGGTGACGACCAGGCCGTAGTCGGCGTCGACCTGCGGGGTCTCGACGTGGCTGTCCTGCACGATCGAGGTGGCGATCACCTCGACGTTCCAGGTGCCGGCCTGCGGGTTGGGGACGAACACGCACTCGATCGAGTTGACGTTGTCCTCGCTGCCGCCGGGCGTCGACCAGACGCCGCTCTCGAGGTTGTTGTTGCCCCAGTAGACGGTGCCGCTGGGCGAGGTCACGCGCAGCGAGAGGTTGTTGACGAGGTGCTGCGCTGCGGCCGGGTTGCCCGGACGCTCGTTCCAGTTGAGGCACGCCTTGAAGGCCGACTCGCCGCCGCCGACGACGATCGGGTGGCTGCGGGTCACGCCCTGCGTGAGCACGTCGGTCTCGTCGACGATGAACGTCTTGAGCCGCATGTCGTACATCTTGCGCAGGTCCGGGAAGCCCCAGCCCTGGTGCTCGCGGCGGTTGTCGTTGCTCGACGCCGTGAAGGAGTACTGCGCCGCGCTCACGACCTGGAGCGCCTTGAGCGTCGGGAAGTGCGGCCGGTTCTGGTGCGTCGTGCCGCCGGGCACGCGCAGCTGGTTGCCGAACGGGCCGAAGCCCGGGATCACCTCGTCGGTGAACATCTCGATGGCCAGCACGTTGTGGCCCGCGACGATCGGCGTCGCGCCGGAAGTGCCGCCGAAGTTCGAGTACCAGTTCGCGCTGCTGTAGCCCGCGCTGCCTGTGCGGTCCGACGTGCCGATGCCGTCGTAGTAGGCGCACAGGGTCGGCTTGATGCGGCCGTCGGACGCCGGGCCCGTCGACGCGTTGCCGGCCTGCCACGAGTCGTTGGCGGGGTTGCTGTCGTTGTTGTGCGCGACGCCGCCGATCGAGAACACGTTCTTCGCCCAGGCTTGCGGGCGCGAGTCCTGGTTGCCCGCGTTGGACTGCGACTGCGTCCAGGCGAGGTCGTGATCGAACACGATGTCGTCCGACTCGGCCGACGTGGCGTTGTAGAAGAACGTCCGCGCGCCGCCCCACGACGCCGTCGTGTGGCTGACGTTGTGGATGTTCACGAGGTCGCTGAACACCTGCCAGCGCGAGCCGCTGACCGAGCCGTAGTTCGTGTAGAACTTGCCCGCGTTCGGGGCCATTCCACGCACCGCCGAGTTGGAGGCGCCGTTGCCGAACACGATGCCGCCGGTGCAGTGGCCGTGCGACTGCGCGGCGCCGCTGCTGCGCACGTTGGTGGCGCCGCCGGTGAAGTCCTGGTGGTTCGCCTCGATGCCCTCGTAGATGTGCGCGTTGACGCCCTGGCCGGTGAAGCCTCCCTGCGCCTCGACGTAGTTGCCGCCTCCCTGGATCCGGGCGTTGTCCATGTCCTCTTCCTCGGGCGACCACCGGTCGATCCAGAGGACCTCGTCGAAGCCGGCGACCTGCTGCAGCTGCGGGCCGGTCAGCGCCGCGCTGAACAGGATGCTGCCGAAGTGCTCGTCGACCACCGCGCCGCCGAGCGCCGCGATCTTCGCGGCGAGCGCGGGCTTGTCGTTCTGCTTGTCGGCGACCACGAGGTTGTAGCGCGCGGCCGCAGCGCTCTGCAGCGCAGCGCCCTCGAGCAGCGCCGGCTCGAGGCGGTAGGCCGGGTGGTAGGCGCCGAGCCAGCGGACCAGCGGCGAGCCGGCGAGCGCGCGCGCCTGCTTGTCGGCGATGCGCACCACGTAGGCGTCGTGCGGGAGGTAGCTGACCACCTCACCGCCGAGCGCCGTGATCGCGTCTCGGCCCGCCTGGGTCGGCGCGCCGTGGAACTGCACGATGCGCAGGCCCGTGGCCGCCGTCGCGCGGAGCGCCATGGGCACCTCGGGCTGCGTGCTGGCCGGGTCGAACGTCGCGTAGCGCAGGTGCAGCGCGCCGCGCGCTGCAGGCGCCTGTGCGATCTGGGCGGAGAGAGCAGTGGCGACCGCGCAAGCGAGGAGCGCGCCGCGAGAGAGGTAGTGCATCATGGCGAAAGACAAACGGCTCGTTACCGGGGAGGCGAGTCGTCAATCCTACCACCCCCGACGCGCCGCGCACGGCCACCCGGGCGGCCGCCGCAGGGCCGCCGCGAGAAGACCGAGAGATCTTCCCGATTGGGGAACACGCGGCCGCCTGGCGACGTCGCCGGCGGATCTCCGTGGCGCTGTCGGGCCCATGCTGTATGCGTGTGGCTGACGATGACTGCCGCCTCCGTCTTCCTGGCCGTGGTGCTGCTGCTGGCGCTGTTGTCCTTCTACACGCAGCGGCTGCGGCCCGACGTCACCGCGCTGCTGGTGATGCTGTCCCTGCTGGTCCCGTGGCAGCCGACCGAGGACGGCCTGAAGGCCATATTGACCGCCGGCGAGGCCTTCCACGGCTTCGGCAGCCCGGCGCTCTTGATGGTCGCGTCGATGTTCGTGCTCTCGGCCGCGATGGTGCGCACGGGCGCTGCCAACCTGCTCGGCGGCCGCCTGCTCGAGCTCGGCGCGCGCAGCGAGCTGTCGTTCCAGGTGACGGTGCTGTTCCTGGTCACCGGGTTCAGCGCCATCGTCAACGACACGACGACCGTGCTGGTGTGGATGCCGCCGGTGATGGCGATCTGCCAGAAGCGCGGCTACGCGCCTTCGCGCATCCTCATGCTGCTGGCGTTCGCGTCGCTGCTCGGCGGCAAGTGGACGCTGATCGGCACGCGCAGCAACGTCATCCTCAGCGACTACCTGCTCGAGCGCACCGGCGAAGGCCTCGCGTTCTTCGCGTTCGCGCCGATCGGCGCCGCGGTGTTCCTGGTCTGCCTCGCGTGGTTCCTGCTCGTCGGCCGGCACATGATGCCGCGGGCGCAGGCGAGCCCTTCGCTCGAGAGCCGCTACGAGGTCGCGGAGTTCCTGACCGAGACGATGGCGGAGCCGGGCAGCGACATCGTCGGCCGCACGCTCGGAGAGCTCGACCTCCCCGGCCGTGACGTCACGGTGCTCCAGGTCATCCGCGGCAACGAGTTCCTCCCCCCCAACCCGTGGCTGAAGGTGCTGCCCGAGGACGTGCTCGTCATCCAGGGGCGGATCACCGCGATCACCGACGCGCTGCACCGCGGCCTCAGCGTCAAGGAGGAGCTGAAGGTCGACGACAAGACGCTGCGCTCGGCGGACCTGCGCATGGTCGAGGCGATCCTGCCGCCCGACAGCGAGCTGTTGGGCCAGAGCTTGCGCGACCTCGACTTCCACCACCGCTACGGCGTCAGCCCGCTGGCCATCAGCCGCCGCGGCCGCTCGCTCCGCGACCGCCCGCTGGCCGTCGCGCTGAAGAGCGGCGACTCGCTGCTGCTCGTCGGCCATGAGGCCGAGCTGCAGCGCCTGCGCAACAACCCCAACCTGCTGCTGCTGGAGTCGCAGCTGCTGCCGACCGCCGGCAAGCGCAGCGCGTTCGTCGTGCTGGGCATCATGGCGGTGATGGTGTTGGTCAGCGCGAGCGGGCTGCTCGAGCCGGCCGTCGCCATCCCGTTCGCCGCGATCGCCGCCGTGCTCACCGGCACGGTCGGCATGCGCCGGGCCTACGAGACCATCGACCTGCAAGCCCTGGTGATCGTCGGCGCGATGATCCCGTTCGGCGAGGCGCTGCAGGTCACCGGCACCGCGCAGTGGGCCGCCGAAGGCATGGCGGCGTCGTTCGAGGGCATGTCGCCGCAGGTGCTGCTCGGCGCGCTGCTGCTGCTGGCGATGTTGATGACGCAGCTGATCGAGAACGCCGCGGTCGCGGTCGTGCTCGCGCCGATCGCCTACGCGCTCGCCCAGGCGTCCGGCTGTGACCCCGCGCCGTTCGTGCTCGGGGTCGCGATCTGCGTCTCGTCGGCGTTCGTGACGCCCGTCGCGCACGAGTCGACCATCCTCGTGATGGGCCCGGGACGCTACCGCTTCCGCGACTACGTGGTCTTGGGCGGCCCGTTCGCGCTGCTGACGTGGCTGGTGACGACGATCACCGTGCCCTGGTTCCTGCCGCTGCGCGGGGAGTAGCGGACGCGGAACGGAATACGCGGTCGCGGGTGCGCAGCCGCGCCGCAGTCGGCAAACTGTGCGCCCATGCCGAGCCGCACCTTCACAGCCTCCTTCATCGCGACCGCGCTCCTCGCGGTCGCCGGCCCTGCGCAGCGCGTCGTCCTGCCGGGCGCGACCGGCGGCGTGTCGCCGCCCGCGGGCTGGACCGTGCTCCGCCAAGGAGAGCTCGACGCTGCGACGCGCGCGACCGACCCGAAGGACGAACCCGCGCGCGCGCGGCTGCTGTCGCTGGTGACCGAGCTGCAGCGCGCCCAGCTGACGGACGACCAGATCGTGATGCACCAGCAGGCCCCGACCGCGCCCTCGCTGCGGCTCGTGCAGGCCTACTCTGCCGCGGTCGAGGCCTCGTCGGCCGAGCTGCTCGACGACGAAGCGATCAGCCGCGTCCGCGACGTGCTCGAGCCTGCGCTCGCCGAGGGCGGCGCCGAGGTCACCTTCGACGGGCACGCGCGGTGCGAT
>JBERSB010000644.1:0-14655 GCA_041236755.1 Luminiphilus sp.
GTCGAGGAGTCGTCGTAGCTGAACTCGTTGATGACGACGGGCGCGGTGGACGTTCCCTGGCCGCCTTGCGGCAGCATGGCGAGGGCGTGGATGAGGGTGGTGCAGAGCATGGTTTCTCGTGGGGCGAAGCGGGCGCGTCTGGCGGCAGCGAGCGGATCTCGTTCGCCGGATGCGCAGTAAGCGGCGACCACACTAGCCCAACGTGGGCATGCCGTCATCAGCCATGCGGTGGGCATACGTCTGCGCGTAATAGCCCGCGCACCGTCGGTCAGCGTCGCTTCGCCGCGAGCTTGGGCGGCAGCTTCGCTCCTCTGCTGCGGAAGTCCTCGAAGCGCCGCTCCAGCTCCTGTGCAGGGAGGCCGTCCTCGATCTTGTCGCCGCGCTCGCGCAGGGCCTCGTGCAGACTGCCGTGGTAGAGCTGGAACGCGGACTTCCGGAGGTGAAGGCGCGGCTCGCCGCCGACTCCGAGTCCGACCGTGGTCAGGCCCTTCTCGCGCAGGAAGGAGACGTCGTTGTCCGCCAGGAACCGCATCACTGCTGTCTCGCGGAGCCCTTGCTTCAGCGACGCTCGGTCCTCGGGCACGGCCGTTTCATCGGGAGTGACGTCGGTGACGGAGCCGCCCGCCGTGCGTCGCTTCGCCACCGAGAGTCGGCGCGTCATCTGGTCGACGGCTTCGCCGAGGAGGGCATCCCGCCAGAACTCCGCCCGTATTCGGCGGTGGTCCCGTGCGGAAAGCGGCAGTCGAACCTCGAACCGGCCGTCCCCGACCACCACCAGCTGCTTGCGCGCCCTCGAGAACTCGCGGATCAGGTCCTGGCTGTCGTCGTCCAGCTTCTGGCCGTCGACCTTCCAGACCGTGAGACCGAACGCGAGCATCGCGTTCACCTTCTCGACGAAGGCGCTCAGGCGCTGGACGCGCACGAACTGGTAGCCGCAGAGCGTGCCCTTGGGGTCGGTGAACAGGCCGCCGTTCTCGACCTCGACGTGCTCTGCGAGCGCCGCCGCCGGCGCGGACATCTCTGGGGTGAGATCGACCTGCAGCGGCCAGTTGTTCCAGGCGGCGAAACAGCCGGTCTCGCCCGCCTCGTCGAGCTGATAGAGGGCCTTCTCCATCGCGGCTGCCGAGTTCTTGCCCTCGGCGAAGAGCCCTCGGTAGACGAACAGCGCGTCGAGGCGGTCGTTCTCCGCGTCGAAGGAGAGGTACACGTCCTGGGCGTCGAACTCGAGGCAGCCGGTGAGCAGCAGCAGCGCGGACAGGAGCGCAGATCGCAGGGTGTTGTTCACGGTTCGTCTTGCCTCTACGAGATCGGTCTCGTTCACGACATCATGGCCACGGCGATCGTCGCGACGCCGACGACGTCTTCGGCGGTGCACCCGCGCGACAGGTCCAACCACGGCGACGGGAAGCCCTGCAGCAGCGGGCCGAAGGCGTCGAATCCGCCGAGCCGCTGGGTGAGCTTGTAGGCGATGTTGCCGGCGTCCAGGTCGGGGAACACCAGCACGTTCGCGCGACCCTGCAGCGGGCTGGAGGGGCACTTCCTGGCCGCCACGTCGGGCACGCACGCCGCGTCGAACTGCAGCTCGCCGTCGGCCAGCACGCCCGGGTGCGCTCGAACGAACGCCTCGCACGCCGACCGCATCTTGGTCACGTGGGCGTGCTCGGCGCTGCCGTGCGTGCTGAACGACAAGAACGCGACGCGCGGCTCCTCGCCGGTCAACAGGGCGTGGTTGTGCGCCGTCGCGGCGGCGACGTGCACGAGCTGCTCGGCGTCCGGATCGGGCAGCACGCCGCAGTCGGCGAACGAGAGCGCCTCGTCGCCCCGGGTCATCAAGAACATCGAGCTGACCAGCGGAGTGTCCTCCGCCGTGCCGAGGCACGTGAGCCCGGCGCGGATGACGTCGGCCGTTGCGTGCGCAGCGCCGCTGACGCCGCAGTCGGCGTGGCCGAGCGCGCACAGAGCGGCGCCGAAGACCAGCGGCTGCGCGGCGAGCACGCGCGCCTGCTCCTCGGTCACGCCCTTGTGCATGCGTCGCCCGTAGACGAGCCCGGCGACGTCGTCGAGGCGCGGGTCGGCCGCCGGGTCTTCGACCCAGATCACCTCACCGAGCCCCTCGGCGACGATCCGGTCACGCGCGGCGACGACGCGCGCGTCCGCCGTCTCGGGCAGCACGATCCGCGCTTTGCGCCGGCTCGCGCGCGCGCGCAGCTCCTGGAGCACGTCGCTCATGCGTGCATTCTGGAGGCGGTGAGCACGAACGCAACGAGATGCTTGGGCAGGGGGCGGGTCCCGCCGACACTACCGGCGACATGCGCCGCTCCCTGCTGATGCTCTCGTTGCTGTCGATGCCGGCGTGCACGTTCCTCGACCAGCGGATGACGGACCTCGGTGACTGCGTGGTCTGGCGCTGGCACCAGGACGCGCTCGGCGCGAGCGCAGACGCGAAGGTCGGCCCCTTGGCGGTCGGCGTCGGCGGCTGGTTCTCGGAGTGGGGCGTCGGCAAGGACACGTGGTGGCAGCGCCCCGGCAACACGCTGACCAACCACGGCAACGGCGTGCCCGTCACGACCGTCGGCCCGCTCGTCTACGGCCAGTCGTGGTCGCGGCTGTTCGCGACGAGCACGTCGGGCAACCACGTGCTGGCGCCGGACAACTACGACGACGTGACGTCGTGGTTGTTCGTGTCGGACGTCTTCGACCTCGACGGCGCCAGCCCGTTCGCGCTCACGCCCGAGCAGCGCCTCGTGGACCTCTGCGGCGTCGAGGTCGGGCTGACCCCGGTGTTCGTGCACGCCCACGTGGGCTTCAACGCCGCTGAGTTCGTGGACTTCCTGCTCGGTTGGTTCGGCCTGGACGTCTTCGGGGACGACCGCGTGAAGCGGCCGCCGACCGTGCCGGCGCTGCCCGTCCGCCGCTAGCGCGCGTCGCCCGGGCGGTTGCCTTGCTCGGCGCGCGCGATCGGCAGCTGCACCTCGAAGTAGCGCCGGTCTCCTCGGACCATCGGGCTGTTGTAGGCCATGGTCCGCAGCGGGCCGACGACGACCCAGGTGCCCCCGCTGGCCTCGACGAACGCGCGCAGCCGCTGCTCCATTGCCGCGATGCGCGCCTTACGCTCGCTGCCGTTGGCTCCGATCGAGAGCACCGTCGCCGCCGGCACGTCCACGACCTCGACCGCGTCGCCGACCGCCTTCGGGTCGGTCGTCGGGTCGCCGTAGAGGAACGCCATCGACCCGGCGCGGCGGCCGTCTTCGTCGTAGTCCATCTGGACCGGCGAGGTCATCGCGATGCCGTTGTCCTTGATGTGGTTGAACAGCGGCCAGAAGGCGCCGTTGCTGCCGCCGGCCTTCATCGCGGTGCGAGCCATGCGGTAGGCGGGGTAGGTGCGAAGCTCGACCTCGTCGAGGCCGACGTAGGTCGGGAAGCCCTTGGGCAGCGCTGCTTCTGCCACCGGTTCGAACACGAGCGTGTCGACCAGCTCACCCAGGTCCAGACGGAGTCGCGCCAGCGCGCGGGCGTCGTCGTCGCTGCGGTTGGCGCGCCGCAGCGCTTCGGTGAGCACGCCGCGCGCCCGGCTCCCGATCGGCAGCGCGGCGCCGCCGGTCGCCGCCAGCGCGATCGTCGTCGCGAGGCCGTGCTCTCGCTCGAGGGTGCGCTCGATGCGCGCCGCCGCAGCGGCGCGCGCCGGCAGATCGGTTCGCTGCAGCAGGCGCTCCTGGCCGGAGGTGGCCGCGGTCAGCGCGAACAGGGCCAAGAGACCTCGTGCGTCCATGACGGCGGGTTCGCCTCGTTGCCCGCCCGGATGCACGCTACGCTCCCGGCCGTGACCGCCGCGCCGCCCGAAGTAGCCGCTGCCTACCTCGCGCCCGAAGGTCTGGTCGCGCCGGTCGTCGATGCGCTGGGTGAGCGGGTCGTCGCCGTGCGGGATCGCCTGGTGCTGGCCGCTGAGGCTGTGGACGAGGCCGGCTGGTGGGCCGCCAACACCTGGCTCGCGCCAGAGTGGCGGCGGATCGCCTCCATCGGCGACGGCGCGCGCTGGCTGCGGTCGATGCAGCGCAACTGGTCGTTCTGCGGCGACGCGTTCCACCGCCGAGCGGCGCTGCTGCGCGAGAAGCTGCCGCCGCTCCGGTCGAAGCCGCGCGCGTTCCCGTTCGAGGTGCCCACGTCGCCGATGGGCAGCTGGACCCTCTGGGAGCACGACCTGATGCTCGCGAGCGCGCGCTGCAGCTCCCCCTTCGCCAACGGCGAGCTCGCGTTCGTGGAGGACCGGGCGGGGCCGCCGAGCCGCGCCTACCGCAAGCTCTGGGAGGCGCTCGCAGTGTTCGGCGCGCATCCTCAGCCCGCAGACCGCTGCGTCGACCTCGGCGCGGCGCCCGGCGGCTGGACCTGGGCGCTCGCGCAGCTCGGGGCCCAGGTGGTCGCCGTCGACAAGGCCGAGATGGACCCCGAGGTCGCCGCGCTCGACGGCGTCACGGTGCGCACCGAGAGCGCGTTCGGCCTCCGGCCCGAGGAGGTCGGTCCGGTCGACTGGCTGTTCAGCGACGTGATCTGCTACCCCAAGCGGCTGCTCGAGCTCGTGCAGCGGTGGCGCGACGCGGGCATGGCGCGTCGCTTCGTCTGCACGCTCAAGTTCCAGGGCGAAAGCGAGCGCGACGCCGCGCGCGGCTTCGCGGCGATCGAGGGCGCGCGCGTCGTGCACCTGCACCACAACAAGCACGAGCTGACGTTCTTGCTCGACGAGGGCTGAGCGCGCAGCCGCGCGGGTCAGTCGGTCGCCAGCCGCACGCGCAGCACCGTGAGCACGCCATCGGTCGCTCGCAGCGTGCCCGTACAACCGGGCGGGAGCGTCGCAGCGCTGTGCTGGGCGATCGCGGTCGACGCGCCCTCGACCGTCAGCGCGCCGCTGCCGCGCAGCGCGAACACGAACTCGACGCGGTCTGCGGCGCCGATCGGGTGCGGCGCTTCGTCGATCTGGATGACCGCCGCAGCGATGTGCCCGCCGGACGCGCCCGCGATCGCCTCGTCGTCATCCTGCTGCTGCACGACGAACCGCTGCCCGGAGAACGCGCGGCCTGGGTGCAGGTCCGACGTGGGCAGCGAAAGGTCCGGGTCCAGCAACGTCTCGTGCTCGGCGGGGCTGGTGACCTCGACGACCTCGAGCCGGCCGTCGCTCGACAGCACCCGGTGCCGGATGCGCGGCGGCTGCAGCAGGGTCTGTCCTTCGCAGAGCTCGAAGGCAGGGCCCTGGTCCTCGTAGACGAGGCGCACGCGGCCGCGCACGCAGTGGATCAGCTGGGCTGCGACGTCGTGGTAGTGCACGTCGTCGGGCACAGCACCCGCGTCGGGGACGCGGATGTGCGAGGCGACGACGTGTCCGCCGAGGCGGCCGGGCACGAGGTCGCGGTAGAGCATGCCCGCGCGGCCTTCCGTCCAGTCGCGGTCCGACTTCGGCGCGTCGACGACGGTCCAGGTCCCCGCAGGCTCCGGGACCATCAGCGCGGTCGGTGCGCAGCGTCGCACCTGCGTGCCGTTGGGCGCGACCAGCACCTCGTCACGCTCGGCTTCGACCTGGACGAGCCCCGGATCGCCGCGGTGCGCGGCGTCGAGGCGGACGCGCAGGCCGCCGCCCTCGAGCACGGCGACCACAGGCGCGTCGGCGGGCCGGATCGAGCAGAGCCGCATCCCGACGCGGTCGCGGAAGAACGCGACGGTCTCCGCGAGCGGAGCCCCTGGCAGCACGACCTCGGCGCGACCCTTCACGCGGTCACCATATCGGCCGGCTGCGGAGGCCGCGAATCCACCATGCGGCTGCGGGCGAAGGATCCAGCATGCTCAAGTGGCTCAAGCGTCGACGTCTGGAGAAGCTGCACCGCAAGCTGCTGGAGGAGGCGCGCGACCTGCAGCGGCGCGGTGACATCGTCGCGTTCGCGGCGAAGACCGCCGAAGCCGACAAGATCGAGCGCGAGCTCACCGAGCTCGCCTGATCTGGCGAACGGGCGGCGCGGCCGCGCGATGTTCTGCGGCGCCATGAAGACCCTCGCGCTGCTGCTCTCGTCCCTGCTGTTCGCCGCCTGTGGGGCGGTCTCCGAGCCGCTCTTCAACGGCCGCGACCTCGCCGGCTGGCACACGGACATCCCTGGCACAGACGGGGGCAAGCAGCTGCCGCCTTCGTTCGTCGTCGAGGACGGCGTGCTGGTCAGCTGCGGCACGCCGCAGGGCCACCTGATCACCGACGACGTCTACCGCGACTACCGGCTCGAGGTCGAGTGGCGGTGGCCGGGGGACCCGGGCAACTGCGGGGTGCTGGTGCACGCGTCCACGCCGCGGCGGCTCTACAAGATGTTCCCGCAGTCGATCGAGTGCCAGCTGCACCACAGCAACGCCGGCGACTTCTGGTGCATCGGAGAGGACATCTCGGTCCCCGACATGGCCAGCCGGCGCGGCGGCAAGCCGGAGCGGTGGGGCGTCGAGGAAGGTCAGTCGCGCCGCATCCAGAACCTCACCGACGGCTCGGAGAAGCCGCTCGGCGAGTGGAACCTGATGGTCATCGAGTGCCGCGGCCGCCGCGTCGACATCTGGGTCAACGGCGACAAGGTCAACGACGGCTTCGACTGCACCGCGGACCGCGGGCAGATCGCGATCCAGGCCGAGGGCGCGCGGTGCGAGTTCCGCAAGGTGGTCCTTACGCCGCTCGCGCCCTGGCAGGCCAGCGAGAAGGCCCGCTAGGGCACGATCGAGACGGTCTCGACGTTGCTGACCTGCACGGCGAGGCCGCTGCTGTCGATCACCACGTGGCTGAGGCTCATCTCGAGGCCGATCAGCGCCGGCAGGAGTAACCCAGCAGGGATGTAGATCGAAGACTGGGCGTTGCCGGTAGCGTCGATCGTGCCCAGGGTGTCGATGAAGAGCGGAGTGTTCGGCATCGTGAGCATGCCGATCAAAAGGGCGTCGGTGTTCAGTGGCAGCACCGCGCCGCCTGGCAGCACCGTGCCCGGCGCGGTGCCGCTCAGTGAGCCGAGCAGTATGTAGGTGTCCCCGCTGCGCTCCGTGTCGTGCAGGTGGGTGACGCCGACCGTGCCGCCGTTTTGGACCGACAGTTCGTCCTGTGTCGTCCAGAGCCGGCGATCGACCATCTCGCATTGGAAGATGAAAGAGCCCGAGGGATCGGTGTAGCTCCACACCGTCTCGTTGTTCGGGTTGACCTCGAACAGCATCGACTCGGCGCCGCTGCAGATCAGCGTGTTGCCGTTGCGCAGCCGCTGCGCGCCCGAGACGAACGACGAATAAAAGCCGGGTCGCTGGTAGGTCCAGACCGGCGCGGCGGGCCCGTAGACGTTGGTGGCAGGGTCCAGGAACGGGTCACCGTTGCCATCGACGGGCAGCGTGATCTCGATGACCGTCGACTGCGTCGGTGTGGCCTGGTTGTTGAAGATCGTGATGTTGCCAGCGCCCGGATAGCCGGGCGGGATGAAGCGCGGGTCGTGCTGTCGGAACAGCTGGCGATCGGCAGGCCCGCCGCGTCCGTAGCACTCCGGGTTGCCCCAGCGCCACAGCAGGTCCCCGCCGCGGCCTCGCGCGCCGCCGGTGTGGCCTGCTGCCTCGGCCGTCGTCGTCGAGTGGTCGATCAACCAGCACTCGTCCTGGTCTCGCGAGCTGAAGATGATCCAGTCGTTGACCGGGTCGTAGTCGATCCCGTTGGCGTGGTTCCAGTCGCCGGCGATGGAGAGCACCACCGGCGGGTAGTTGATGTCGACGAGCTCCGGGTGGTCCGACACGACGCCGTAGTTCGGCTTCGCGGGGTCGAGGTCTTGGATGATGTGGTCCATCACGTGCCACTCCCATACGACCTCGCCCGTCGCCGGGCCCGTCTGCTGGATCTCGAGGATGCCTGCGGGTAGCCAGCCGGGCGAGAGCAGCGTCGTCGCGTCACGACCCTCCGCGATCGCCTCCTGACTCGTCATGCGGTCGACGGCCATCACGAGCATGTTGCCGTTCGGCAGCTCGCAGATGTCGTGGTGCATGATCCGTCGCGTGTTGCTCACGATCATGTCCCACTTGACGTCGCCGTTGATGCTGATGCGCTGCAGCCGCCCGGTCGTTCCGGGGAAGCCGTTGTTGGGAACCGTCATGCCCCGGATGACGTCGCCGTTCGCGGTCATGTGCGCGACGATGCTCCCGGTGCCTGGCAACGACTTCACGATCGCGCCGTTGCCGTCGACGATCAGGGACGCATTGCCCTGCAGCGGGCAGAAGAGCCGCAGTCCGGGGGATTGCGCGGGGAGGGCAGCTGCGGCGGCGAGTGCGGCGGTAATTGCGATGCGCATGACCGCCTCAGGCTAACGGCGGTCCAGAGATCGAAAAGGGGCCTAGCGCTCGACCTCGAGCTCTAGCAGGCCGAGACCGTGCGTCTTGCCCTGCGCGTCGGTCTTGAGGCTCTCGCTGCCGCCGCCGCCCAGGCTGTTACGCAGCAGGAAGTTGAGCGCGAGCATGTTCGGTGCTTCGTAGCGTGTGATTACGCCGAAGCAGATTGCGTGAAAGTGTTCCTTCACGCGCTCCACCGTGAGCTCGCGCTTGATGATTTCGTAGTCGGCTTCGTTGGTGACGAAGACGCCGACGTTGCTGCCGTCGCCCTTGTCGCCGCTGCGCGCCATCGCGAACTCGCCGAGTTTGACCTTCGCCATCAGGACTCCTCGACGCGCACGCGCGTCTGCACCTGGTCCTTGTCGAGCAGCGCCGGCCAGTAGCCGACGATGTCTGTCGCCTTGGGGCGGCCGCCCGCGAAGCCGGTGACGCCCGGAGGTCCTGACGTGACCAACGGCACCAGCTCACTGCCGAACCGGTTTACCCGCGCCTTGTCGCCGCACTTCACCCCCATGCGCAGCACGACCTCGGGCGGATCGCTCGACTCGAGGATGCCTGCGTGCGTCACGCCGGCGCCGACGAACTCGACCATCTTCTCGTCGTCAGAGAACTCGCAGCCGTCGAGCGCGAGGCGGCCCCAGACGATGTCGGCGCAGAGCCTCGCCTTGTCGATCGCGTCAGGCCCGGCGATCGTCAGCTGGCCGGTCGCCTTGTAGCCGTTCCGGTAGCTCAGCGAGACCTTGTAGGTGTCGGTCGGCGCGCTGCCCTTGACGCCCGAGATCTGCACGCGGCCTTCGCCGACCTCTTCGATCCGTGCGCTGGTGAAGTCCGCGGAGCAGTCGGGGCCGAGGTAGTTGGGGGGGTCGCCCATCTCGTAGAGCAGCTGCGAGACGACGGTGTTGCGGGTCAAGAGGCCGCCGGTGCCCTCGTGCTTGGTGACGCAGAAGGTCCCGTCGGGCGTCGCCTCGATCACGGGGTAGCCGATGCGCACGAAGTCCTCGACCTCGCGCCAGCGCGTGTAGTTGCCGCCGGTGCACTGCGCGCCGCACTCGCCGATGTGCCCCGCGACGGTGCTCGCCGCCAGCTTGTCGTAGTCGGTCGGCTGCCAGCCGAACTCGTGCACCATCGGACCGCCGACCAGCGCCGGGTCGGTCACCCGCCCGCAGATGACGATCTGCGCGCCCGCGGCCAGGCACTCGGCGACCGAGAACGCGCCGATGTAGGCGTTGGCGCTGAGCAGGTTGTCCTGGACGTCGGACAGCGGGCGACCGTCGTCCATGTTCTTCATGTCGTGGCCCGCAGCGAGCAGCTCGGGCACGCGCGCGAGGATGTCGTCTCCCTCGACGACCCCGACCTTCAGTCCTTTGATCCCCTTCTTCTTCGCGAGGTCGAGCACCGCGCGCAGGCAGGCCTGCGGGTTCACGCCGCCGGCGTTCGCGATGACCTTGATGCCCTTGTCGGCGATCTGGTCGAGCGTACGATCCAGCATCCGCACGAAGTCGGTCGCGTAGCCGGCGTCGGGGTCCCGGCTCCGGAGCTTCTGCATGATGCTCATCGTGACCTCGGCCAGGTAGTCGAGGGCGAGGTAGTCGAGCGGCCCCTCTTGGACCAGGCGGATCGGGCCGAGGATCGAGTCGCCCCAGAACCCCTGGCCGTAACCGATTCGGATCGTGTCGCGCATGTGCAGGTCCCGGCGGTTCCGGGGCGCGAAGGGTAGCTTGAGACGCGCGTGAGTGCTCGCCAATCCGGGGATCCGAAGCTCGCTCGGCGCGCGTGACCCGAGCGGAGCAGCGCCGCGCCGGCCTCACACGGCGACGCGAGCGCTCGAGCGGTCGCGGCTGTGTGTCTCCGTCGTGTAATCGGTGGGTGTTCCCAGCGAGGCGTGGCGCAGTATGTTCGCGTTGTCGACCGTCGCGCGTATTTGCGTCGCGGCGATCCGCTCGGTCGCGTCCCTGACCCCTCTGTCGACCTGCCGACAACGCATCACCTGCCGACAGTCCATCACCTTCCGACCATGAACTGCATCCTCACGACCACCACCCTGGCATGCCTCACTGCCGCCGTCAGCGCGCAGGGCTTCAACTGGACCCTCGAGACCCCGTTGACTTCGCCGACGCAGCGGGAGCGCGTCATGACGGGGACCGACGGCACGCTCTACTACATGTACGGCGGCCAGAACGGCGCATCCACGGTCGGCCTCGACGAGCTCTGGGCCTACGACGGGCTCGACTGGACGCTGCAGAGCACGACCAACCTGGGCGCCGGCACGCGCTGCGGCGGCGTCGGCGCCTACGACGCGGCGCGCGGCAAGTTCGTCGTCTTCGGCGGCAAGGTCGGCTTCGCCTCGGGCGATCCGCTGCTGAACGACACCTGGGAGTGGGACGCCACCAACGGCTGGGTCCAGGTGGTGACCGCCACCTCGCCGGACCGGCGCTGGCTGGTCAACAACGGCGTCTACGTGCCGGGCCTCGGCGTGATCTTCCACGGCGGCAACGCCTGGGACGCCACCGGCGCGACCTACCGCAGCAACGAGACGTGGCTCTACACGGGGTCGGACTGGGTCCCGATCTCGTCCGCCGGTCCGCGCGGCCAGAACATGATGATGGTCTACCGCGAGGCGCAGAACGACCTGCTGCTGCACGGCGGCCAGTACTACGACGCGTCCAACGCCAGCCTCGGCACCCTCGGCCAGACGTGGAGCTTCGACCTCGGCACGTTCACCTGGACGCAGCTCAACCCGCTGACGACGCCCTACAACAGCTCGAACGTCGCGCAGGGGCTCTTCGCGGCGATGGCCTACTACAACCCGCTGACCAGCAAGACCGTGGTGCACGGGGGCAACGGCGGCGGCTCGAGCAACCTGACGTGGGAGTTCGACGGCACCGACTGGAAGGACATCTCGAGCAACGGCGTCGGCTGCCGCAACGGCGGCATGCACTGGGTCGACGCGCTGCAGAAGGGCGTCTACGGGCCTTGCAACGAGACCAACGGCACGCGGAACCGGACGCGCACGCACGGTCCGCAGACGTGGGGCGGCCTCGCGCTCACCGGGACGGACTGCGCGGTCTCCAGCAGCGGCGTCACCGCGAGCATGGCGACGGCGACGATGCCTGCGATCGACAACGCCTTCGACATCACGCTCACCGACCTGACCCTGACCAACGTGCCGATCATCGCGGTCGGCACCGCGGCGCAGGCTGCACCGATCCCGATGAGCTTCGTGTTCCCGGGGAGCGGCGCCGGCTGCACGGTCCAGGTGGACGCGTCGGTGATCACGGTCGGCCCGAGCCTGAGCCTCTCGGTTCCGAACGTGCCCGCGCTGGTCAGCCAGGTGATCTACGCCCAGGGCGTCCAGCTCGACGTCAACCTGACGGCGGCCAACACCAAGCTCGGCGAGTTCACCCTCGGCGCGTTCTAGCCGACGAGCCTCGGGCCGCCGGCGTTCCGCGACGTGCAGCTTGCGTCGCAGCGCCTGGCAGCAGAGCATCCTGCGACCATGTCCCGCACCTTCACGCTCCTGGCGCCCTTCGCTCTTGCGTGTGCGTGCGCGCCCGAGCCCGCCGCGGTCGGCGCAGCGCCCGAGGTCGCGCAGCCGAGCCAGGCCGGTCCTTACGACGACTCGGACTGCAACCTGCAGACGGTGCTCGACCCGGGCAAGCCCGGCGCGCCCGGCCACCTGATCGAGTCTCCGCGCAACCCCAACGGCGACAGCGAGCTCGCCGTGCTGATGCGCAAGATGGTCGAGGACCTCGAGGAGAACCGGCTCCGCACCAAGGGCGGCCAACAGGTCGCCGCGATGTGGCCGACGCACCGGATGATGCGCTGCGCCTGGCCGACCAACCCCGCCGAGCGCAACGAGGGCTACGACGGCCGCTCCCAGAGCTACCTCGCGACCGTACGCGCGTTCGACGAGGCGCCCAGCCAGGAGACCTACAACGCCGTGGTGCAGGGCTGCATCGCGTGCCACCAGGTCAACTGCGGCGGCGTGATCGGGTTCATCGAGACCCTTCGCTGGGAGTAGGGTGTGACGGCGGTCGAGTTCGACGACGCGGAAGACCGGCCGGTCGACTTCGTGTTCCTGATCCTGGCGGCGGTGTTCCTCGCGTCGCTGGTGGTCTGCAACCTGATCGCCAACAAGTTCCTGACGGTCGACCTCGGCTTCAAGGTGTTCGTGCTGTCGGCCGGCGCCTTGCCGTATCCGATCACGTTCTTGGCGACGGACCTGCTCTCGGAGCTCTACGGCCGGCGGCGGGCCAACCGGGTGGTGTGGTCCGGCTTCGCCGCGTCGCTGTTCGCGCTGCTGGCGCTGTGGCTCGGCGCGCAGTTCCCGGCGCTGTCCGACAGCCCGGTGAGCGACGCGACGTTCGACGCGGCGTTCTCGAACACGTGGCGCGTGATCGCGGCGTCGATGACCGCGTATCTGTTCGCGCAGTTCGTCGACGTGCGCCTCTTCCACTTCTGGAAGCACCTGACACGCGGCCGGCATCTGTGGTTGCGCAACAACGCGTCGACCGTGCTGTCCCAGCTGCTCGACTCGGTGCTGGTCGTGCTGGTGCTGTTCCTCGGCGTCTGGGAGTCGGACCAGATCGTCTCGACGATCCTCGACCTGTGGCTGTTCAAGGCATTGGTCGCGCTCGCGGACACGCCGCTGTTCTACTTCGGCACCTGGTTGCTCAAGCGTACCCCGACACAGCCCCTCTGATCGCCGGGGCGCGGATCTCCAGGGCGCTGAGCGCCGCCGCCTGATCGCCGCCGCCCGAGAGAGACGTCAGCGGTGCAGGTCTCGCAGGCGCTGCTCGCTGTCTGCGTTGAGCCCCAGCTTGCCGATCTCTGCGTCCAGCTGGCGTGAGCTGCCGTGGCCGGCGAGGTAGCCGTTGATCCGCGCCGCGGCGGTCGAGTCCGTGAAGTCGCGCTCGCTCGGATAGCTCGCGCGCAACTCCTCGTAGAGCTCCGGTTCGTGGCGGAGGCGGTACTTTTGGTGATAGTCCTCTGCGATCCAGAAGCGCTCGAGCTTCGCGACCTCGGTGTGCACGGCCTGGTCTTCGCCGACGTAGAGCTTGCGCGTCCGCTCGATCGCCTCGCGCTGTGCGTCGTCGGCGTAGAAGACCGCCGACATGTACTGCCTGCTCCACGGCCGGCTGCACGGGTTGTGGGTCGTCCAGAAGATCTCGAGCAGCTGGTCGTAGGTGATCCGCTGCGGGTCGAAGTCGATCTGGATCGTCTCGGCGTGGTCGCCGATCTTGCGGTAGGTGGGCGCCTCGGTGGTGCCGCCGCAGTAGCCGACGCGGGTGCGCAGGACGCCTTCGAGACTCCCGAACCGGGAGTCAGGGGTCCAGAATCAACCCAGCGCGAAGGTCGCGGTCCGGAACTCTCCGGGCACCTCCAGGTCGATGGCCGGGCGATCCGGTAGAGGGGCGCGGCCGGCGAACTCGGGTGCCGGGGCTTCGGGTTCGTCGCGAGTGAGGTCGCTTGGCATCGGGTCCACGTGCTCCGCCGCGTCGCGCGCGGCTCGACGGTAGAGGTCCGCCCCTGCCCACGACGCAGCTGCGAGCAACAGCGCCGTGAAGAACTGCAGGACAGACATGGATGCGATCATAGCCTGAGGCACGGTTCGCAGCGCGCGCGGCCGAGGATGCGCAGCCCAACAGCGCGCCCGCGCCGTAGCTCGGGCAGGGACTCGATCTCCGGCAGCTGCAGGCGCCCTGAGGACGCGGCTTCTCACAGGGCTCGCGAGTCGAGCGACAGTTCGCGCCACGCCGCGTCCGGAAGCGCACCGACGACGAGGCACAGGCCGTCGAGGCCGAGCGTTCGAAGGTCGAGGATGAGTGGCGTGCAGACGTGCAGCGGCGTGGCCATGCCTGCGTCCGAGCAAAGGGCTCCGCATGTCGCGCTGCGCCGCGTCCGAGATTCAGGCTGTTTCTCGGTCAGGAGTCCTCCTGAGCCGAGGTCGGCACCGCGCCGTCGCATCGGCAGGTGGCCGCACGCTCCGCTGACGTAGGCGAAAGCCCCTACTCAGGCGCCGCTGCGCGGGCTCGATACGGGTGCCTGTGGATGAGACGCAGCGCCGATCGCTGCCCGTTCGACCCAGCTGATGGAGACCGACATGGACAACAAGAAGCCGATCAGCCCTCGCGCGACGGTCTTGATCTGTGTGCTGGGATGCGTCCTCACGCTGGCCATGGCGGCCCGTGAATGGGACGCCGCGGAGCGCACCGCGAACGAGGCCGCAGCGTTGGCTGCCCACCGGATCAAGTCCAAGCTCCGGCTGGAGCTCGCGCTGCAGAGCGCGAACTGCGA
>JBERSB010000645.1:0-2516 GCA_041236755.1 Luminiphilus sp.
TTCCGCGTCAGCGCCGGCCCCAACCTCTGGGACTGGCTCGGGACGCACCTCTCGCTGGGCTTCGTCCGCCTCAAGACGGTGCACGTCACCGGCACGCTCCATCGCTGAGCGCGCGCGCCCGCGCGTCAGCCGGCGCTGCGGCTACGTCGCCGCTGACGCCGCAGCTGTGCCTGCTCGGTCCAGCAGCAGCAGACATCGCAGCAGCCGACGCACGCGCCGCCGCCTTCGCCCGCAGCGCAGACGCCCTCGCAGACCGAGCAGCCCTCGCACCCTTCGCAGGCGCACTCGCAGATCCCCGCCTCGGCCGCGCGCGCCAGGGGCTGCGCGGGCACCCCGAGCAGGCGATCCCGGTGCCCGTCAGCGCGCTGGACCAGCTGCAAGAGGATCTCGCCGACGATGCGCTGCCGGTCTGCCGGCAACAGCCCCGCCGCGGCCTGCCGTGCCGCCACCGCCGCGCGCTGCACGAACGCGTGCACCGACCGGACCGCGGGCTCGCGCCCGGCCCGAGCCGCGAGCCGGGCCGCCGCGTTGAAGCGGCGGTGCGCGAGGTCCTCGTCGTGGTCCTCCAGCGCGTCGAGCCCGTAGACCGCGCGCGCCAGCGCCTCGCCGAACCGCCGCGCGTCGGCCTCGCGCTCTGGCGCGTCCGCGAGGCGCGCACCGTGCGCGAACACCGCTCCGAGCAGCGCCGCCGAGGGTTCGGCCAGCTGCTCGAGCTCTGCGGCCGGCGCGCGCACCCCCGCCCGCGCCCGCGAAGGCAGCGACGACACCAGCGCCAGGTCGAAGCCGAGCGCGCCGAGCGCCCGATGCGCCTTGCCGGTGCGGCGGCGCAGCAGCCAGCGCGCGATCCCCGCGTACCACCTGCCGCCGTCGTCGACGTCGTCGCGCAGCTTGGCGTCGATCAACGCAAGGTTGCCGGCCGCGACGTAGGCGCGGAGCGACGACGGCAGGTCCTGGACGTCGACCGTGCGCCACGGCACCGCCGTGCAACGTCGGCGATCGACGTCTCCGCCCGCGAGCGCCGACAGCGTCAGCACCAGCAGCGACTGGTCGTAGTTGGCGAGCAGCGACGACGTCCTGCCGCCGAAGCCGCGCATCGCGTGGCACGACGCGCATAGCTGCGCCTTGTAGAGCCGCCGCGAGGCGACGTCGGCGCGACATCGCGACCACCGCAAGTTGCCGAACACGCGGCCGATCGGAGCACGCGGCCGTTCGCGACGCAAACGCGACTTCAGCCCGCCGCCGCCGCCGCGACGGCGACCGTCGCCTCGTAGACGTCGACGCTGTCCTGGATGTCGCGCCCGTAGCCTCCTCCCATGACGGTCACGTGCGGCAGCCCCATCCGCTGCACCACGCCGAGCACGTGCTCGTCGCGCGCGCGGAGGCCCGCCTTGCTCAGGGACAGGCGCCCGAGCCGGTCTCCGGCGAACGGGTCCGCGCCGCTGAGATAGAACACGAACTGCGGCCGGGACCGTTCGACCGCGGCCGAGAGACCTGCGCGGAGGCGCTCCAGGTAGTCCTCGTCGCCGGTCCCGCTCGGCAGCGCGATGTCGAGATCGCTGACCGCTTTCTGCGCGGGGAAGTTCTGGTCCCCGTGCACGGAGAACGTGAACACGCTGGGGTCGTCGACGAAGATCGCAGCCGTGCCGTCGCCCTGGTGCACGTCGGTGTCGACGATCAGGATGCGCGACAGGCCGGCCTCGCGCTGCAGCACGCGCGCGGCGACCGCGCAGTCGTTGTAGACGCAGTAGCCGGCACCCCGATCGGCGCGCGCGTGGTGCGTACCACCCGCGAGGTACGCCGCGCTGCCCTGTACAGCCGCGCGGCGCGCCGCCGCTATCGTGCCGCCGCAGCTGCGCAACGAGCGCTCCACGAGCTCCGGGCTCCACGGGAAGCCGATGCGCTGCATCTCCTGTGGTGCGAGCGCGCCGCTCGCGAACGCGTCGAGGTAGGCCGACGTGTGGACCAACCTCAGCTCGTCGCGCGTGGCGCGCGGCGCAAGCAGCAGCTCGACGCCCGAGGTCGCGGGCCATCGTTCGATCCGCTCCCGGAGCAGCCGGTACTTCTCGGCCGGGAAGCGGTGCTTGCTCGGCAGCGGGAAGGTGAACGGGTCGGAGTAGAAGACGTACACGGATCAGGAGCGGGACATCGTCACGCGAGCGTCAGCGGCGGCCTGCCGCGGCGCGCACGCATCCGGTTGATGGTCTGCAGGATGGCCGGGCGGCCGAGGATGCGGCGTTCGAGGCGGCGCTTGCCTGGCAGGTCGACGAGCATCAGGCCCACGAGCATCGTCAGCAGGCCTTGGCCCGGCAACGGGATCAAGACGACAACCACCAGCAGAAACAGCCACCCGACCGCGTTGCGCGCCAGCCGCGCGAGGAGGCCGCGCGCGCGCGTGCCCGGACGCGCGCGCACGGCACAGAGGTAGTCGGCCGGCAGCCGCGCGACCAAGGTCGGCAGCAGCGCGAGGACGAGCAACAGCGAAGCCAGAGACGCAGCGAACATCCACCAGACGACCG
>JBERSB010000646.1:0-3541 GCA_041236755.1 Luminiphilus sp.
CCGGGCAGCAGCCGCCGGCAGAACTCCTCGACGAGCGCCAGCGCGGCTGCGCGGTCGGAATCGCTGGGTGGCGGGTTTCTCATCGCAACCACCGGTGGTCTTCCCGGGGGCAGGCGGTATGCTCGCCGCCCTTTTCCGCAGCGCGAACCATGCCCACAACGTGTGTCGTAGGCATCCTCTGGGGCGACGAAGGCAAGGGCAAGGTGATCGACCACCTCGCCGCCGAGACCGACTTCGTCGTCCGCTTCGGAGGCGGTCACAACGCCGGCCACACGCTGGTCCTGCCGCCCGAGCTTGCCGGTGAGGGCAAGCTGGTGCTCCACCTGGTGCCGTCGGGCATCGTGCACCCTCACACGGTCAACGTGATCGGCAACGGGGTCGTCGTCGACCCGATCCACCTGTGCAAGGAGGTGGAGATGCTGCAGCAGCGCGGCCTCGACGTCGAGCTGGGCCGGAACCTGCTCGTCAGCGAGCGCGCCCACGTGATCCTGGAGGCGCACCGCCGCCAAGACCAGTGGGCCGAGCAGGCGCGTGGCAACGGGCGGATCGGCACGACCGGCCGCGGCATCGGCCCTGCCTACAGCGACCGCTGCGCGCGCATCGGGCTGCGGGTGGGGGATCTCTGCCGCCCCGACCACCTGCGCGCAGCGCTGCAAGGCCTCGCCGACCAGAAGGACGCGCTGTTCGGTCCCGCCGGCCTCGAGCTGCTCGACCGCGAGCAGATGTTCGAGGAGCTGATGGCCGCGGGCGACCGGCTGCGGCCCGGCATCGTCGACGCCGGCAAGGCGCTGCGCGTGGCGCGCGTGGCCGGCAAGCGCATCCTGCTGGAGGGCGCGCAGGGCTGCCTGCTGGACCTCGAGCACGGCACCTACCCGTTCGTCACCAGCTCCCACGCCAGCACCGGCGGGGCCTTCAGCGGCACCGGGATGCCGCCGCACCAGATGCGCACGATCGGCATCGTCAAGGCGTACGCGACGCGGGTCGGCGAAGGCCCGTTCCCGACCGAGCTGCACGACGAGACCGGTGACGCGCTGCGCAAGGCGGGCAACGAGTACGGCTCGACGACGGGCAGGCCGCGCCGCTGCGGCTGGTTCGACGCCGTCGCCGTGCGCTACTCGGGCGCGGTGTCGGGCGTCGACGAGCTCGTGCTGACCTGCTTCGACGTGCTGCGCGGGTTCCCGCTGAAGCTGGCGACCTCCTACCGGCTGGCCGACGGCAGCGCGACGACCGACCTGCCCGCGTTCGTCCTCGGCTGTGTCGAGCCGCAGCTCGAGGAGCTGCCGGGCTTCGACGAGGACATCTCGCAGGTGCGCGACTACGACGCGCTGCCGCAGAACGCGCGCGACTTCGTCGCCGCGATCGAGCGCCACACCGGCCTGCGGGTCGGCACGATCTCCGTCGGTCCCGGCCGGGACCAGCTGATCCGCCGGGGGACGGCCTAGCGCGGCGATGCAGGAGCCGTCGTCCGACGCCCTGGTGGTGCCCAAGAGCGTGGCCGTCATCATGGACGGCAACGGCCGCTGGGCGAAACGCGCCGGCTTCGAGCGGATCCGCGGCCACGAGCGCGGCATCGACGCGGTGCGCACGACGGTCACCGAGTGCGCGCGGCTCGGCGTCGAGGCGCTCGTGCTCTACGCGTTCTCCGAGGAGAACTGGGCCCGGCCCAAGCGCGAGGTCGACATGCTGTTCAAGCTGCTCAAGCGCTTCTTGGTCGACGAGCGCGGGACGCTGATGGACAACAACGTGCGGCTGCTGCACTCCGGCCGCCGCGAGCGGCTCGCCGAGGACACGCTGCGGCTTCTCGACGACACCATCGAGCTGACCGCCGGCAACTCCGGCATGAAGCTCTCGCTCGCGATCAGCTACGGCGGCCGCCAGGAGCTCGTGGACGCGGTCCGCGGGATCGCGGCGCGGGCGCGGGCGGGCGAAATCGACGCGGCCTCGATCGACGAGCAGACGATCCACGACGCGCTCTACCAGCCGGAGCTGCCCGATCCGGACGTCTTGATCCGGACCGCCGGCGAGCGGCGCATCAGCAACTTCCTGCTGTGGCAGGTCAGCTACGCGGAGATCCACGTGAGCGACGTGTGCTGGCCCGAGTTCGGCGCGGAGCAGCTGCACGAGGCCTTCCGCGACTACGGCCGCCGCGTGCGCAAGTTCGGCAAGGTGCTCTGATGGCGAGCGACCTGGGCACCCGCGCCGTGCTGGCGCCGACGATGCTGCTGCTGGTCGGCGGCATCTACTGGCTCGACCTGTCGGGCTCGCTCGGGGTCAAGGAGGGCGCGCTGTCCGCGAGTCTGCTGGGGCTGCTCGGCGTCGGCGGGGCCTGGGAGTTCGTCACGCTGCTGCGCTCGGGCGGCTTCGCGGTCGGCAAGCGCACCCTGATCGTCGCGACCACGCTGCTGCTGGCGAGCGCGTTCGCGTTCGGCTGGGCCGACCTCGACCACGAGCTCTACCCGCTCGTCGCGGGCACGCTGCTGCTGCTGGTCCCGCTCGCGCTGCGGTCCTTGGGCCGCGACGACATGCACCTGGGCCTCGAACGGCAGGGCGCGACCCTGCTCGGCTTCATCATGGTCGCGTGGCCGATGTACCTCGCCATGGGGACGTGCTTCCGCTGCCTGCCGTCCTTGCTCTACGTCGTGCTGGTCTGCAAGGGCGGTGACATCGGCGGCTACTGCGTCGGCCGCCTGCTCGGGCGGCGCAAGCTGATCCCGCACGTCAGCCCCGGCAAGACCGTCGAGGGCGCGCTCGGCAGCCTCGCCACCTCGGTCGCGCTGGCCTGGGCGCTGAACGAGCCGATGCTTGGGGACCGGGTGGAGCTGCCCGTGTGGGGGGCGCTCTTGACCGGCGTCGTGCTGAACTTCACCACGCAGACCGGCGACCTGATCGAGTCGCTGCTCAAGCGGCGGTGCAACGCCAAGGACAGCTCGACGCTGCTGCCCGCGCACGGCGGCATCCTCGATCTCGTCGACAGCCTGCTGTTCTCGTTCTGCGCGTGGTTCCTCGTGCTCGTGCTGCTGACGTGAGCACAGGTGCTCGTGCGACAGGGCGCGGGCGGGCGCGGCGCGCGGGCGTTGCGGCCTGTTTTCGGCTCCTCCTGGGACTAGACTCCCGCCGCAGATGAGCGACGCCGACATCAGCATCCCGGTGGAGTCCGTGGACGAGGCTCGGACCCTGCTCGGACCGCTCGACAGCAACGCGCGGCTGATCCGCGAGCTGCACGGAGTCAGCGTGCTGCAGCGGGACGGCAGCGTGCGCCTGCTCGGCGACGAGGAGCACGTCGCGGTGGTGCAGGGCGTGCTGGACGCGTGCCTGGGCAGGATGCGTCGCGGCGAGAAGGTCGCGACCCAGGACGTCGCCGCGCAGCTGCGGCGCACGCTGTCGGGCGTCACCGGCGGCGAGGACGAGCGCCCCGGAGAGGCGCCGCTGTCGCGGGCCAGGCAAAAGGGCGGCGCGGTGGTGCGGGCGCGCACCGAGGGCCAGCAGCGCTACCTGGACGCGATCGACAAGCACGACGTCGTGTTCGGCGTCGGCCCCGCCG
>JBERSB010000647.1:0-3290 GCA_041236755.1 Luminiphilus sp.
CGACGGCGCGCCCTACGACGACATCTTCCTCAGCAACTTCGCGACGCTGCAGCTGCGCGACCGGATCAAGCGCATCCCGGGCGTCGGCGACGCCCGGGTGTTCGGCGCCGCCGAGTACGCGCTGCGCCTGTGGCTGGACCCGGCGAAGCTCGACGCGCGCGACGTGACCGCGGACGAGATCGGCGCGGCGGTCCGCGAACAGAACGTGCAGGTCGCGGCCGGCAAGATCGGCGAGACGCCTGCGCCGGCGGGGACCGCGTTCCAGTACGCGGTCAGCACCAAGGGCCGCCTCGCCGACGCCGACGAGTTCGCGCAGATCGTGGTGCGCACCGACGAAGACGGCTCGATGCTCCGGCTCGGCGACGTCGCCCGCATCGAGCTCGCCGCGCAGAACTACGCGATGCAGTCCCGGCTCAACGGCAAGCCGGCGGCGACGCTGGCCATCTACCAGCTGCCGGGCGCCAACCTGATCGACATCTCCGACGCGGTCAGCGAGCTCGTCGAGGACGGCCGCACAGGCTACCCCGAGGGCCTCGAGGTCTCGGTGACGTTCGACGCCGCCGACGTCGTGCGCGCCTCGATCGAGGAGATCGTCATCACGCTGCTGATCGCCGCGGCGCTGGTGATCCTGACGGTGCTGGTCTTCCTGCAGGACTTCCGCGCGACGCTGGTGCCGACCGTGACCATCCCGGTCTCGCTCGTCGGCACGTTCGCGGTGCTCGCGATGCTGGGATTCTCGCTCAACACGCTGACCTTGTTCGGCGTCGTGCTCGCGATCGGGATCGTCGTCGACGACGCGATCGTCGTGGTCGAGAACGTCGCGCGGAACATCGACGAGCTAGGCCTGCCGCCGCGCGAGGCGACCGTGAAGGCCATGGAGGAGGTCTCGGGACCCGTCGTCGCGACGACGCTGGTGCTGCTGGCCGTGTTCGTCCCGACCGCGTTCATGGAGGGCATGGTCGGCGAGATGTTCCGGCAGTTCGGGCTGACCATCGCGGCGTCGACGTTCTTCAGCTCGATCAACGCGCTGACCATGAGCCCGGCGCTGTGCGCGCTGCTGATGCGCCCGAGCAAGGGCAAGAAGAACCTGCTGTTCCGCGGCTTCGACGCCGCCATCAACTGGGCGACCCGGGGCTACAAGGGCATGGTGCGCCGCGCCGTGCGGTGGGCGGCGATCTCGTTCGTGCTGTTCCTCGCCGCGGTCGGCGGCGGCGGCTACCTGTTCGGCAAGCTGCCCGGCGCCTTCGTGCCGCCCGAGGACATGGGCTACGCGATCGGCATCGTGCAGCTTCCCGACGCGGCCTCGATGCAGCGCACCAACGCCGTCGCCGACAAGGTCGACGCCATCCTCGCCGACACCGACGGCGTCAAGTCGTCGATCGCGATGCCCGGCTTCTCGATCATCGACGGCGCGATCAACCCCAACGTCTGCAGCTACATCATCGTGTTCCACCCCTGGGACGAGCGCACGACCGCACAGAACAGCCTGCGGGGCATCCTGACCGGCTTCAACCGGCGCGCCGCGCAGATCGAGGAGGCGCAAGTGGTCGCCTTCCCGGTGCCGTCGATCCCCGGCGTCGGCTTGGCCGGCGGCTTCGACCTGCAGCTGCAGGACCGCGGCGGCTTGGGCGTGCAGGCGCTCCAGGAGGCGGCCGACACGGGCGTCGATCAGGCAGCGAACGACGGCCGCGTCGAGCGGCTGTCGTCGGGTCTCCGCAGCTCGGTGCCCTCGCTGTGGATCGACGTCGACCGCGAGAAGGTCAAGAAGATGGGTCTGTCACTGCAGACCGTCTTCGGCGCGCTCCAGGTCTACCTCGGCTCGGCCTACGCCAACGACTTCAACGCCTTCAACCGCACCTATCAGGTGCGCGTGCAGGCCGAGGCCGCCGCGCGGGCGTCGCCCGAGGACATCCTGGATCTGCGGGTGCGCGGCCCCGACGGCCCCGTGCCTTTGCGGGCGGTGGCCACCGTCGAGGAGCGCTTCGTGCCGTCCACGCTCAACCGCTACAACCTCTACCCCGCCGCGTCGATCAAGGGCCAGGCCGTAGCGGGCCAGAGCAGCGGCCAGGCGTTGGACCTCATGGAGCAGGTCGCGTCCGACAGCCTCGCCGGCGGGTTCGGCTACGAGTGGACCGGCCTGTCCTACCAGGAGCGTGAGGTCGCCGGCGGCATGGCCGCGATCTTCATGCTGTCGATCTTCCTGGTCTTCCTCGTGCTGGCTGCCCAGTACGAGTCGTGGCTGCTGCCAGTCGCGATCGTCGCCAGCGTGCCGCTCGGACTGCTCGGCGCGGCCGGCGGCAGCCTGATCACGGGCCTCGGCAACAACGTCTACACCCAGATCGGCATCGTGCTGCTGATCGGCCTGGTGGCGAAGAACGCGATCCTGATCGTCGAGTTCGCCAAGGAGAAGCGGGACGCGGGCCTCGACGCCGCCGAAGCAGCAGTGGAGGCCTCGGCGCTTCGCTTCCGGCCGATCTTGATGACCGCGTTCTCGTTCATCCTCGGCACGCTGCCGCTCTTGACCGCGACCGGTGCCGGCGCGGTCGCGCGCATCGCGCTCGGCGCGGCCGTGTTCTGCGGCCTTACGCTGGCGACCGCCATGGGCATCTTCTTCACGCCTGTGCTCTACCGGATGATCCAGGCGATCAGCGACCGACGGGCCAAGGGCGCCGAGCTTGCAGCCGCGCACGCTGCAGCCGGCGGCGCTGCAGCGCCTGCCGCTGCGCCGACGCCGCCCACCGCGGCTACCGAAGATCCCGCGGCAGACGAGCCCGACGGACCGACGCCTAAGCCCTGAGCCGTGCCCGAACCCAGCCTGCACCGACCGCTGTCGCGCCTCTACCGGCACGGGTACCTGCTGGCGGCGCTGCTGCTGATGGTCTTCGCGCGGCCGTTCTTCGTCGTCGAGACGGGCGACGTCGGCGTGCTCGACGCGCTCTTGATGGCGACGCTGTTGGCGGCGGTGTTCGTGTCCGCGAGGTCCAGGGCCAGCTGGGTCGCGATCATCGCGCTGGCGGTCGTGGTCGTCGCCACCCGCCTGCTCGAGCTCGGCGCGGTGGACCCGTCGTGGTCGGCGCCCTTGTTCCTGACCTCGATGATCCTGTTCAACGGCGGCGCGGCGCTGCTGCTGCTCCGGCACATCTTCACGGCGCAGCAGCGGATCACCACCGACGCGATCCTCGGCGCGATCAGCGCCTACTTGCTGCTCGGCGTCGCGTGGGCCTGCGCGTTCTGCCTGCTGGAGCACTTCGTGCCCGGCTCGTTCGAGTTCGGCTCACGCCTGACCGACG
>JBERSB010000648.1:0-5777 GCA_041236755.1 Luminiphilus sp.
CCCCGCGCGGCACCCCCCGCCGGCGAAGAACACGCTGAAGCCGAACGGGTTGTGGTCACGGCCGTTCGAGCCCTGCGAGAACGGCGTGCGCCCGAACTCGCCGGCCCAGACCACCAGCGTCTCGTCGAGCATCCCGCGTCGCTTGAGGTCCTTGATCAGCGCCGCGATCGGCTGGTCGACCTGCCACGCCATCGCCCCGTGGCCGCGCTCGAGGTCGCCGTGCTGATCCCAAGGATTGGCAGCGCCGCCCGACCCGATGTTCTTGGTAATGCAGCTGAGCTCGACGAAGCGCACGCCGCGCTCCACCAGCCGGCGCGCCAGCAGGCACTGCCGCGCATACGCCGCCTTGGACGGCTCCGGATCGTCCATCCCGTAGAACGCGCGCACGTCGTCGCCTTCTCCGGACAGGTCACACAGCTCCGGGACCGCGGCCTGCATCCGGCTCGCCACCTCGTAGTTCTTGATCGCGGCTTCGAGCTGGCTGTCGGCAGCGGCGTCCGCGAAGCGCCGGTCGAGCGCGCCGATCAAGCCGAGGTGACGCGCCTGCGCCTGCGGCCCCATCGCGGGGCGGATGTTGCGCACCGCGGGGTCACGGTCGGCGACGAGCACGCTGCCCTGGTGGTGTGCGGGTAAGAAGCCGCTGCTGAACAGGCCGACGCCGCCGTGCGGCGGCACCGCGCCGCCGGACTGCAGCACGACATAGCCCGGCAGGTTCGCGTTCGCGCTGCCGAGCCCGTAGTGGATCCACGCGCCCGCGCTCGGATGGCCGATGAACGGAAAGCCCGTGTGCATCAGGAAGTTGCCCTGCGCGTGCTCACTGAACGGGCTGGTCATCGAGCGGATCATCGCGAGCTCGTCGGCGACCGTCGCGATCTGGGGGAACATCGAGCTGACCCACTGCCCGGAGTCGCCGTGCTGCGCGAACGAGAACGGCGAGGCCATCACCTTGCCGTTGTTGTTGAACTGCGTGCGCTCGATGGCGACCGGCATCGGCTCGCCGTGCAGCCCGCGGAGCTTCGGCTTGTAGTCGAAGGAGTCGACGTGCGAGACGCCGCCCGACATGTAGCAGAAGATCACGTTCTTGGCGCGCACGCGCCGCGGCCGCGCACCAGCCGCGTGCGCAGCACACGCCGACGCCGCGCGGCCGAACAGCCCCGACAGCGCCACCGCGCCGAAGCCGACCGAGGAGCGCTGCAGCAGCGCGCGTCGCGAGATGGTGCGGTCGGGGTCGCTCATCGCAGGAACCGGAACTCCTTCAGGTTGAACAGCGCGTGCGCGAGCATCGCCCACGGATCGCGGACCGCGCCTTCTGCCGCGTGCTCGTCGCGCACAGCCGACAACTTCGCGATCCGCGCCTCGAGGGCGAAGACCTCGGCCCGCTGCTCGGCAGAGAGCGCCGCGAGCAGCGCGTCCCGGCTGACGAACGCGCTGCCTGAAGCCGACGCCGCCAGCTCTCCTGCGGACAGCGCGCGGTCGTAGAGCCGCGCCTCGACCACGCGCCCGCGCACCGAACGCGCGCCCGCGGCGTCGCCGTGGCGCAGCCCGACGAGCACCTGCGCCTTGCCGGCCTCGAAGCGCGCGACGCCGGTCTCGTAACGCTGTCCGTAGGGCGCGCCTTCGCGATAGAGGGTGACGCCGCCTTCGCCGTCGTAGACCGCCGCGACGTGCACCGGCCGCGCACCCGCGGCCTCTTCCGCGTCGCCGCCAACGTCCTGCGTGCGACGGAAGTTGTCGGAGCCGGCGATCCAGCGGCCGCGCTCGCGCTCGCCGTAGACCAGCGCGTCGAACACGACGCCGTCGAGACCTTGGACCGTCACCACGCCCCCGCCGCGCTGCTCGAGGCCGTCCAGCTGCACCCACGCCTCGAGCGTCTTGGCGGCGAGCGGCCGGTCGAGCGGCGGCGTCGCGAACCACCCGCCGCCGTCCAGCACCAGCCCGTCTTCGTCCAGCTTCGCAGAGCCGCGCAGGCTGCCGTGCAGCTCTCCGACGACATCGCGCACGCCGCTGCGAAAGTCCCACGCCGCGTAGGGCGACGGACCCGGCGCGGCCACGTCGGACGCAGTGAGCCGTGCCCGCACCGGCGCGACGACGCGCTCGAGGGCCGCAGTCGTCGCCGCGAGCGAAGCCTCGTTCTCGCGCCGCGCGGCCTGCTGCGAGGTGGCCTTCGCGGCGACGTCTGCGATGTACGTGACCAGCTGCCGCGCCTCGTCGGGCGATGGTGCCCGCCCCGTCGCGGCTTCGAACATCGCCGCAGTGCGTTGCTCGTCGGAGCCGTCGCCTGCGGTGGCGGCCGCCCACTTCTCGGCGAGCTCCCAGACGACAGGCGCGTTGAGCAGCGCGAGCGACTGCGCCGGCACGTTGGTGACGAGCCGCGCGCCGACGGGCGCAAACGGCGTCGGCGCGTCGAACGTCGACAGGAACGCGTCGAGATCGTTGCGGCGCGTGCGAACGTAGACGCTTCGGCGCGGGGTGCTGGTGTTCGCGCCGAACGGCGGCCCGTAGCGCTCGTCGACCAGAGCGCCCGCCGTCATGAACAGGCTGTCCCGCAGCGCTTCGGCCGTGAGCCGGCGCACGCGCGCGTGCGTCCACCAGCGGTTGTCCGGGTCCCGCTCGGCTGCGCCGTCCGGCGGCGTGGACGCCAGCCGCCAGGTCTTGCTCGTCACGAGGTGGCGGATCAAGCGCTTGACCGACCAGCCGTCGGCGACGAACCGCGCGGCGAGGTGGTCGAGCAGCTCGGGGTGCGTCGGCCGGGCGCCGAGCTGGCCGAAGTTGTCGGGCGTCGCGACGAGCCCCCGCCCGAACACGTGGTGCCAGACGCGGTTGACCATCACCCGAGCCGTCAGCGGATTGCCGGGCCTTACGAGGTCCTCGGCGAGCGCAAGGCGGCCGCTGTCCGCGCCGTCGTAGCGCGCGCCGCCTAGCACCTCGAGGAACCGGCGCGGCACCACCTCCCCGGGCCGCGCCGGATCGCCGCGCTCGAACAGCGCGTGGTCCGCGGCGTCGGCTTCGAGCAGTCCGGGCACGCGGGTCGGCGCGGGCACTGCGCGGTCCGCCGCGCGCCGCGCGTCCACCAGCAGCCCCGCGCCCTGGATCTGCTCGACGCGGTTGGGCAACAGGCCGAAGCGGCGGCACGCGTCCAGCAGCAGCGCGTCTGCGTCCGAGCACGCGCCCTCCGCCCAACGGCGCACGGCACGCTGCAGGTGGGCTCCCAACGCCGCGGCCGCCTGCTGCTCGCTGCCCGGCCGCGCCGACCGCAGCGCCGCGACCACTCCGTAGGGATCCGGCGACCCAGCCGGGCGCGGCGCCGCCTTCGGCTGGACGCGGAGCTCGCGCAGCCCGAACCACGAGCGCTCGTCGCCGCCGACCTCGACCGGCGCGTCACGGCCCGTCGTCAGCTCGAAGTGCGCGCGGTCGCCGCTCCAGTAGCTCAGGTCGAGCCGCTGCCAGCGCCAGCTCGCGTCGTTGACGTTGGCGCGGCCGTGCGTCAGCCCGGTGCGCGGATAGTCCTGGATCGCCGCGCGCAGCTGCGCGCGGGATCCCGCGACGAGCGCCCAGGCGACCTGCTCGTCGCCGACGTCGAGACGCCGCGTGTGCAGCGCGCCGCGGTGCCGCGACGAGGTCAGGTGCGTGTAGGCGCCCGCTGGGTAGACCGCCGCGACCACGTCCTCACCCTCGGGCGCGACCGCGAACTCGCCGGCCGCAGCGGGCGCCGAACGCAGGCCGTTGCCGTAGTAGAACCAGTCTTCGCTTCGATCGGGCCGCCAAGCGAGGCCTCCTTGCCGCCCCGGTGCAGGTCTGACGGAAGCGGTCAGCGCTTCGATCCCTTGGGCCACCGTCTCACCAGCAGCGACGCGCAGATGCAGCGCTTGGAGGACGCGCGCGGGGTGCGCGCCGTCGAGCTCCCCTTGGGGCAACGTGGCGAACGCGCCCACTGCAGCCACAGCCCAGCTGCCGGCGAGCCGCTGACGTAGCGCGCGCTTCGCGCGCGCGATCTCGTCCACCTTGTGGCGCTGCCTGTCGTCGGTGTTCGCGTCGAGGATGCCCGGCCGACACGACGCCAACACGCCGAACAGCGCGTAGTAGTCCCGCTGGCTGATCGCGTCGAACTTGTGGTCGTGGCAGCGCGCGCAAGAGATCGTGTGGCCGAGGAACGCCTTGCCCAACACGTTGATCTGGTCGTCGACGAAGCGGACCTTCTCCTCCATCGGCTCGGTCGGCAGGTAGCCGTGGAACACGAACCGCCAGTGCGCCGTGCCCAGCCGGGACTCCACGACCCCCCGCTCCTCGTCGACGCGCGGCGCGTCGAGCAGGTCGCCGGCGACGTGCTCTTTGACCAGCTGGTCGTAGGGCACGTCCTGGTTGAACGCGCGGATCAAGTAGTCGCGGTAGCGGTAGGCATACGGCACCGCCGGGTCGCCCTCCGAGCCGTGTGAGTCCGCGTAGCGCACGACGTCCATCCAGTGCCGCGCCCAGCGCTCGCCGTAGGCGGGCGAAGCGAGCAGCCGGTCTACCGCGCGCTCGAACGCGTCGGGACGAGCGTCCTGCTCGAACGCCGCCAGCTCCGCGCGCGTCGGCGGCAGACCGGTCAACACGTAGCGCAGGCGACGGAGCAGCGCCCGCCGGTCCGCTTCCGGCGCGCGCGTCAGCGCCTGCTCGCGCTGCGCGGCCGCGACGAACCGGTCGACCGGGTGCGTCGACCACCCATCTCCTTCGGGCGGCGCGTGCGCGACGACCGGCTGCAGGCTCCACCACTCGCGTCGCCGCGCGAGCTTCGCCGACCACGAGGTCTCTGCGGCCAGTTCTTCGGGGGACGGCGGGGCGTCCCGCGGATCGACGGCGCCGTCACGGATCCAGCGCTCGAAGTCCGCGACCACCTCCTTACTCAGCTGCGCGCCGTCCTCGGGCATCTCGAGGCCTTCGATCTCGTGCCGGATCACGCGCAGCAGCACGCTGGCCGCGGGGTCGCCAGGCGTGACGATCACACCCTCCGAAGCCTCGGCCCGGATCCCGGCCCGATGATCCAGCACCACGTCGCCCTCCTGCTCGCCGTGTGTGCTGTGGCAGCCGTAGCAGCTCGCCGCCAACACCGGCCGGATCTTCGGCTCGAAGAACTCGAGTTGCGCTGTCTCGGCCGCGGACTGAGCTGTCAGCGGCACAGAAACGACGCAGGCGACTGCTCCAGCGCGTGCGAGTGAGATGCCCAAGCTGACCAGAAGCTAGCGCACAAGCCGCGAGCCGTCATGCGCCGCCGGTCATCACACGTCGTCTACAGCAAAGTAGGGCCGGCCCCTTGACCGAACCCGGGCCTGTCGCGACCGCGCGCAGCCAGCGCTGTCGAAGGCAGTGCTACGCAAGACTCCCTGCGTGCTTCTCCTGCAGATACCAGCTGCAGAACAACCTCACCCCTTCGGCCAGTGGCGTTTGGCACTTGTAGCCGAGTCGCTGCTCCGCGCGCGAAACGTCTGCGTAGGTGATCGGAACGTCGCCGGGTTGCATCGGTTGACGGTCGAGAATGGCTGCCTTGCCGAGCGCGGCTTCGAGGTGCTCGACCAACTCTGCGAGCGAGGTCGTCGCAGCACCGCCGAGGTTGAAGATGTCGTAGCCCGCTTCGATCTCCATGGCGCCACGGATCCCCCGCACGATGTCGTCGACGTAGGTATAGTCACGCCGCGATCCCCCGTCGCCGAAGAAGGGGATGGCCTCACCATCGCTGATCATCCGAGCGAATTTGTGGATCGCCATTTCAGGCCGCTGGCGTGGTCCGTAGACGGTGAAGA
>JBERSB010000649.1:0-10354 GCA_041236755.1 Luminiphilus sp.
CTCGGCCGCGTCGACGAGAACGACCTGCTGCTCGCGTTCTCCAAGTCGGGCGAGACCGAGGAGCTGATGGTGATGCTGCCGCACGTGAAGTCGTGCGGCGCGACGCTGGTCGCGATCACGCAGGAGCGCGGCTCGACGCTCGGTCGCCACAGCGACCTCGTGCTCGAGCTCGGCCGCATCGACGAAGCCGGTCCGCACGGGCTCGCGCCGAGCGCGTCGACCACCGCGATGCTGGCGCTCGGCGACGCGCTCGCGCTGGTGGTGCAGGAGGGGCGCAACTTCGGGCCGGAGGACTTCGCGCGCTTCCACCCGGGCGGCGACCTCGGGCGCAAACTGATGAAGGTCGGCGAGCTGATGCGGACCGGCGACCGCAACCCGGCCGTGCAGGACCAGGCGACCGTGCTCGAGGCGATCGAAGTGATGACGCGCACGCCCGGACGCCCCGGCGCCACCAGCGTCGTCGACACCGACGGCCTGCTGGTCGGCTTCTTCACCGACGGCGACCTGAGGCGCCTGATCGAGGACGGCCTCTCCAACCCGAGGGAGCTGCGCGTCGACGCGGCGATGACGCCGAGCCCGCGCTCGATCTCGGCAGACACCTTCGCGCTCGAGGCGCTCGCGCTGCTGCACCAGTTCGCGATCGACCAGCTGCCCGTCGTCGACGCCGACAACCGGCTGATCGGCTTGCTCGACGTCCAGGACCTGCTCAACCTCAAGATCGGATGAGCCGAGCCGACCTCGTGCCCGGACGGCAGCGCCCCGACGACGAGGCGCTGCGACAGATCGAGTTCCTGCTGCTCGACGTGGACGGCGTGCTGACCGACGGCCGCGTGCACTTCGACTTCGAGGGCCGCGAGTACAAGTCGTTCCACGTCCACGACGCCGCCGGCATCGTCTACTGGCACCGCGCGGGCGGCCGGTCGGGCTTCCTCTCCGGGCGCGGCGGCGAGATCGTCGCGCGCCGCGCCGAAGAGCTCGGTGTGCACGAGGTGGTGCTCGGTCGGATCGACAAGGCCGCTGCCTTCGACGAGCTGCTCGCGCGTCAGCAGATCACGCCCGAGCGCGTCGCCTACGTCGGCGACGACCTGCTCGACCTGCCGGTGCTGCGGCGCGTCGGGTTCGCCGCGACGGTGCCCGAGGCGCGCCCGGAGGTGCTCGACTGCGCGCAGTTCGTGAGCACGCGGTCGGGCGGCTTCGGCGCGGTCCGCGACGTCATCGAAGAGCTCCTGCGCGCCAGGGGCGCGTGGCAGCAGGTCGTGGACAAGGGCGGTCGTCCGTGAAGCGGGTCGTCGCGTTCGTCCTGTTGCTCGGCTGCGGCCTCGCCGCGCTGAAGTTCGCCATCGGCGACGAGGTCGCGGTACAGACGACCGACCCGCGCGCGAAGCGGCCGACGCAGGACCGCCCCGAGGGTCCGGGCGGCGTGCGCGTCGACAGCGGCAGCATCAACACGACCGTCTCGCAGTCGGGGCGGCTGGTGTTCCCCAGACGTCGCGACGTCGACATGGGCGACGGTCGCATCCGCAAGGAGACCGTCTTCGTGCTCCGCGCCGAGGACAGCGCGCCGATCGGCGACGGCCTGCAGCAGCTCACGGACGTCACGCTGGAGATCTACGACGACGACGCGCCCGCGGCGACGGTGACGGCGAGCCGCGCGTTCCTCGAGCTCGGCCGCGACGCCAACGGGCAGCCCCGCTTCGACGAGCAGAAGGAGGTCGACCTGCGCGACGCGGTCGTCGTGAGCCTGCCCGGCAGCCGCCTCGCCGGCATGCGCCTCGAGCTCGGGGACGCGAAGGTGAAGGTCGGCGAGGAGCAGATCGAGCTGACCACAGCGCCCGACCAGGCCGTGCGCTTCACGCTCCAGGGGCGACGGACGGCCACGCTGACGGGCGCGGGCGCGCGCGCGCGCCTGCCGCGCGACAAGCGCGCCGGGATGCAGCGCGCGACGGTGACCATCCTCTCGAACCCGCGGCTCGAGACCGACGACCTGGACGTCCGCGCCGCGGGCAGGATGCGCTACGTCGAGAACATGGCGTCGGGCGCGGCGCGCATCACCCTCGAAGAAGACGTCGAGCTCGACCTCAGCCGAGGCCGCCTCGCGATGCCGGGCACCGAAGGCGAGGGCGCCTCCGCCGTGCGCGGCGACCAGTTCACGGGCTGGCTCCTGCGCGCGCGTGAACCCGCCATGGACTTGCCCGCATCCAAGGCGCGCAGCGGCGACATGGTGTGGCAGCGGCTCGCGCTCCAGGGCGCGCCAGCGAGCGTCGACATGCCGGGGGTGAAGGTCGAGACGCCGCGCATCACGGTGCGCCCCGGACCTTTCGGCGACCCCTACGTGGTGACCGCGCACGGCGGCGGGTCGCGCGTCGAGCAGACCGAGCTGCGCGCCGGCAGCCGGCAGGCCGACGTCGTCACCGGCTACTCCCCGCGCCGCATCCACCTGATGCGTCCGGGCGACGTCGTCGGCGCGCTCCACCGCGCGATGGGGTTCCCGCGCTGGACGACGCGGCCGATCGACCGGCAGCAGGTCGTGAGGTTCGTGGGCAGCTCGCGGCTCGAGAGCGGCGCGAGGCAGCTCACCGCGAGCGAAGGCATGGTGGTCGCGCGACGCAGCGGCAGGGAGACCGGCGTCGTGCGGGCCATGGGCGACGTCGACGTGGTCCAGAAGCCGCGCGAGGACGACCCTTCGACGCCGGCGCTGCGGGCGTCCGGCAACGACGGCCTGCTGCTCATCGTGACGTCCGAGCAGGAGCGGCTCCGGGTAGGCCCGTCGCGCGACGACGGCGCCGCGCGCTGGCGTGACCACCGCTACTCCGTGCAGCAGGGCGACGCGCGCCTGAACGGCGTCGGCACGTGTGAAGTCGTGCGCACTGGTGACCGGTCGGAGATCGCGCTCTCGGCGCCGTTCGACGAGATCGAGGCCGACTTCGGACAGGACGGCACCGAGCTGCGCGGGGTGCGGCAGCTGCGGGCGCAGCTGTCGGGACGCGAGGTCACCGCGCTGGACGTCGGCGGGCTGCCGGTCCGCGGCGAGCTGGTCCAGGACGGCCAGCGGGTGCGCGTCCAGGCGCCGCGGCTGCGGCAGATCGGCCCGCGATCGCTGCAGCTGCTGCCGATGGCTGTCGACGAGGCGCCGTGGACCGAGCTGCAGGGCATCGACAGGCTGCCGCGGCTGCGTCGGTCGTGGGGCAGCACCGACGACGACGCGAAGCGCTACGAGGTCGACGTGTTCAGCCCGCGCATCGACCTGCACGACGTCGGCGGCCGCGCCGCGCTGGTGGACGCGCACGCGGACGACGACCAGCCCGCCCGCATCTACGCGAAGCTGCCCCAGATCGGCTCGAGCGAGCCCGCGACGGTCAGCTGCGAAGCCGGGCGCCTGCGGCTGCTGCCCTACGCGGTCGCGCCTGTGGCCGCGGCCGCGCACTTCGGCGGCGGTGGCCCGCTGCGCGCCATCGCCGGGCACGCCATCGCCCGGCCGTGGCTGCTGGTAGACGACGTGCGCGGGTTCGAGCTGGACGACGACCAGCAGGGCCACATCGAGGGCACCGGCAAGACCCTGCTGATCAGCCAAGGTGGCGGCGCGGCGCTCTTCGTCGGCGACCCCGACGCGCAGGCCCCCGCCGTCGTCACGCGGCTGCACGAGGGCCGCGAGGTCGTGGTGCGCGGCGCGCGCGTGCGCGTCCGGACGGGTGACGAGGTCCGGCTCTCGGCGCTGGGCACGTTCGACGGCAGGTCGACGTTGCTGGCCCCGACCATGACGTTGCACGAGCCCGGCGAGCGCGGTCTCCTGTCGCACATGCAGGCGATGTGTCGCGGCGACATCCACGTCGAACCACGAGCGGTGCGCTTCTCGGGGCCGGTGGAGGCGTTCTCGCTGCGGCCCGACGGACAGCCCGACCCCGAGGGCCTGCACATCGACGCGCGCGAGCTGACCATGCAGCGTCAGGAGAGCACCGGGCGCGTCAGCGTGATCGAGGGCGACGACGTGGTCGTCGACTGGACCCGCATCGACGCGCGCGCCGCGAGCGTCGAGCTCGACCTGCTGCGCGAGACGTGCGTCGCGAGCGACCCCAAGGCCGCGACGATCTCGACGCCGGACGGCCGCGAGCTGCGCTCGCCGCGGATCTCGGTCAACTACGTGACCTGGGAGGTCAGCATGGGTCCGGGCTCGGCGCGCCAGGCGCAAAAGAGCGTCGACGGGGACGTCGAACGGTGACGCTGCAGCGACCCCTGATGACCGCGGCGCTCGGGCTGGCGCTGGCCGCGACCGGCACCGCACAAGAGCCGGCCGGTAGCGGCTACGACCTCCGCTACGGCGCGTTCCGCGCGCGCGAGCGCGACGACTACTACGAGGTGCAGGCGCAGGGCGGCTTCCGCTTCGAGGTCACAGGGCTCGGCTTGACGATCCGCGGCGACAGCCTGCTGCTGCTCAACGACCTTGAGACCATGCGCATCGCGAGCCAGCGGCCGCGCGACAGCGGCCTGCCGACCAGGGGCCTGCCCCAGCCGGCACCCAGGCGCCGGCTCTCGACCGTGGAGATCCGCGCGCGGCTGCAGCGCACGCTGCGCGCGGTCGGGCAGGCGCCGACCGAGCAGGGCGCGAGCGGCGGACTCGACGACGAGGCGCTGCAGCTGTTCCGCTACCTGTACTGCGAAGGCGGCGTCGTGCTCGTCCAGCGCGGCGTCGAGGTGCTGCGCTGCGACCGGCTGCGGATCTCGCCGGTCGACGACCGCGTGGTCGTCGAGAACGCCGAGCTCCGCTACGTGACGGCCAAGGCTTCGGGACGCCACGAGCTGGTCGTGCGCGGACCGCGGCTCGTCAAGCAGGGGCCGAGGTGGATCGGCGAAGACCTGACGCTCACCACCTGCACGGCGTCCACGCCGCACGCAGCACTCCACGTCAAGGAAGCCGAGATCATCGAGCGCGCGGGAGAGTTCGAGGTCGTCTCGCGCGGCCAGACGATCCAGGCGGGCGGGGTCGACCTGCTGCCGGTCCCTGACGCGCGCATCTTCACGGGCAGCCAGAGCGAGTTCCCGATCAAGAGCGTCTCGGGTGGCTACTCGAACAGGCTGGGGGCCCAGGTCGGCGTGCTGTTCGGGCTGCCGTGGAACGAGACCGGCGGTGCATTGCACAACTGGCTCACCGGGCGGCCTGCCGGCGAGTTCCGCGGCGAGTGGGAGCTTGGCGTCGGCTGGATCCAGGAGCGCGGCACGCCGCTCGAGGGTGCGCTGACCTACGGCGCGCCGGGGCTCTACGAGGGCCGCGCCGAGGGCCTCTACATCGACGACTCGGGACCGAACGTGCGCGAGATCCGGCGGCCGCTCAACAGCCCGACTCCGTTCGGGCCCGGGCCGCGCTCGGTGATCCGCACCGCCAACCGGGTGCACCTGGGCGAGGACACCCACCTCGACCTGCAGGCCTTCACAGGCTCCGACGCGGGCGTCTACAGCGAGTTCTTCCTCGGTCCCTACCGAGAGGCCGAGCTGCCCGAGACGAGCGCGTATCTGCACCACGGCGACGGCAACCACCTGCTGACGATCGGGACGCGGTTCAACCTCGACGACTTCAGCTACAGAGACGACCGCGACCTCGCGAACCGCTTCATCGAGGAGCGGCCGGTGCTCACCTACCAGTGGCTCGCGCAGCCGATCGGCGAGACCCCCTGGGAGACGCCGATCGTGCTCGACATGGAGACGCAGCTCGGCCAGCGCCGCAGCGACTACAACGAGGGTGCTATAGCCGGGCCCGACGACGAGACCTTCCGCGCCGACCAGGACTTCGAGCTCTCGACGCCGTTCCACCTGGGCGCGTTCAGCGTGCGCCCCTACATGAACGCGCGCGGCACGTTCTACGACAACACCCCGAGCGGCCGGAGCGAGGAGCGCGTCGCGATGGAGGCGGGCTTCCAGGTCGGGACCAGGCTCTCGCGCAGCTGGAGCTGGATGGCCGACGGGCAGCGCGAGGGCCTGCGTCACGTGATCGCGCCGCGCCTGACGTACCGCAACCGCTACCACGTCGACGACGACCCGACGTCGCTCTACCAGTTCGACGACCTGGCCAACGAGAACCTCGACCCCCAGCGGCTCTACCGCCTGGGCTACAACACGGTCGACCTCTTGACCGAGCGCGAGCTGGTGCGGTTCGAGGTCCGCAACCTGTTCCAGAAGATGACGGACACGCCCAGCGGGCGACAGCCGCGCGACTTCGTGTTCTTCGACGTCGCGCAGGACCTGCTGCCCAACAAGGAGCGGGACAACGACGGCGACCTGCTGGGGCTGTTCTTCTACGACCTGCTGCTCCGCCCCGACGTCTCGTCGTGGCTGCCGCTCGACAACTTCGCGTTCGCGCTCTACGGCGACCAGGACTGGCAGCGCGGCATGCAGACGCTCGACACCGAGCTGTCGTTCGGCAAGGTTCTGGGGATGGACTGGATCGTCGAGTACCGCGAGGACAAGCAGCTCGAGGGCGTGCTAGGCCTGGGCGCGACGACCGAGTTCTACGACCGCTGGACGGTCTTCGGCCGCGCCCAGCGCGACCTGGAGCGCGACGAGTTCCTCGCCTACTCGTGCGGGCTGCGCCGACGCGACCACGACTGGATCATCGGCGTGACCGCGGCCTACAACCCGTTCCAGGACGAGGTGACGTTCCGGCTCGACTTCCAGCCGACGTTCGGCGGAATGCGCAGCCGCCGCAACCGGTTCGGCGGAGCGGTCGCGAACGACCGCTTCTCGTACAACTACTAGAAGCTCCAGCCGACGGTCAGAAAGACCCGGTTGTCGGCGTTCTTCCGGCCTGTGGCGGGCGTGTTGTCGTAGTCGAGCGTGTGCGCGATGGAGGCCACCATGCTCTCCGTCAGCGACGTCGAGAGCTCGGTGACTGCCTGCAGGTAGAAGTCGTCCGAGTCCTCGATCGAAGAGAACGCCTCGACGCGGTGCAGCAGCTTGGTGGCGTCGCTCAGCTGGTGCTCGAGGCGGTAGGCGACGCGCAGCGAGACCGTCTCCTCGGTGGCGAGGCCGGCGGTCCGGTAGTCCTCGCTGTAGTACGAGAGGCCCGCTTCGGAAAGCAGCAACGTCGTGCCGTCGTCGATGATGGTGTAGCCGGCACCGGCACCGGCCGTGAAGCGCAGCTGCAGGTCCGCGAGCGTGTCGCTGAGCGCTCGCGACGTAGCCAGCGCGTACCAGCGCTCGCTCAGGAAGTAGTCGTACTTCACGCCGGCGCCCGCGCGACGCTGCGTCAACGTGGTGACGTCGCGGTTCTGCACGGCATCGAATTGCGTGTCGGTTCCGTAGTTCCACATGCCGTCCACCGTGATCCGGTCGATGTCTGTGGTGCGGGACGCGTCGAACAACAGCCCGACCGACTCGCGCTGCGTGTTGCCGCTCGTGTAGAGCGCGGTCAGCTTGAGCGAGCCGGTCCACTTGGGCTCCTTCTTCTCGGGCGGGTTGATCATCCCGAGGTTGGCGATCGGCAGCGCGTCGGCGCCGCCTCCGCCGAGCCGCAGACTCGCGTTCTCGATGCCGACGATGCGGCGCGACCACAGCTCACCCGTCTTGCTCTGCAGCGTGACGGCGGCCTCGGTCGCCATGTCCGACACCTCGCCGATCGGGACCACGACGTCGGCGAGCACCGGCGACTTGATGGTGACCTTGCCGTCTGCCATCGAGACGATCTTGCCGGTGATGACGTCACCGTTGGCGAGGGTGACTCTGTCTTGCGCAGCCGCGCTGACGGAGAATGCCGCGAGCGCGGCGACGAGTAGGAGGTTCTTCATGACGTGGGTTACTTCCTACCCGGGACGAGTTGGTGCCGACAGCGGGAATGTGCCTGACCCGCGGGCGGTGCGCGGTGGCCGCGCCCCGATGGTGGCCTTTGTGAGTAGCCCTCCGCTATCGTCGTCGGGATGGAGCCCAGCGCCGCGCCGCAAACGACGCCCACCCCAGATCGACGCAGCCTGCTTCAGTGGCTCGCGGCGCGGTCACGTTGGGAGAAGGCCACCCTCGCGGTCGCTGCGATCGCGGCCATAGGCGGCGGCGTCCTGAGCCTGTTCACGGGCGAGGACCCGACAGCATCCACCCCGGCGAGCGGCGGGCCGTCTGCGATGGGCGCGCAGCTCGTCGCCGACGCGCCTGCGAAAGACGCCGAGGCGCTCGAACAGCAGGGCGGCGAGCCCGCGTCGCGCGGCGTGTTCCGGCTCGGCTTCAGCTTCCTTGCGGGTTACTGCAGCGGCGCGTTCGTGCGGACCGCGCTGCGCATCGTCTCGATCGCGGTCGGATTCTGGCTGGTGATGACCTTCGCGCTCAGCTACGCCGGCCTGGTCGTCGTCGACTGGCAGGCGATGGACGCGCTCTGGCAGCGCTTCGCAGCGAACGTCGAGTCCGAGTGGGGCAGCTTCCAGGGCTTCATGCTCGGCAGCCTGCCGGCGACCGGCCTCGCCGTCACCGGGTTCGCTGTCGGCTTCCGGCGCCGCTGAGCTCGCCGCCGTTAGAGGCTGTCGAGGAACTTGCCCGGCTCGTAGTTGCCGAGATCCAGGATCTTGGTGCAGACGCGGTCGAGGAAGTAGCGGTCGTGCGAGACGATCACCATGCACCCGGGGAAGTTCTGGATGCCCTCTTCGAGCACACGCAGCGTGTCGAGGTCGAGGTCGTTGGTCGGCTCGTCCAGCAGGATCATGTTGCCGCCGCGCCGCAGCATCTTGGCGAGCTGCACGCGGTTCCGTTGCCCCCCCGACAAGGATCCGACCTTCTGCTGTTGGTCGGGGCCGGTGAAGTTGAACTTCGCCACGTAGCTGCGGCTGTTCATCTCCTGCTTGCCGAGCTTGATGATGTCCTGGCTGTCGGCGATCTCCTCCCAGACCGTGCGGTCGGGGTCGAGCGTCTCGCGCTCCTGGTCGACGTGGCAGAGATCGACGGTCTTGCCGACCGTGACCTTGCCCTGCTGCGGCTCGAGCTTGCCGGTGATCAGCTTGAGGCACGTGGTCTTGCCGGTGCCGTTGGGCCCGACGATCCCGAGGATGTCGCCCGGCTGCATGTCGAACGACACGTTCTCGAGCACGTCGTGCTCGCCGTCGTAGGAGAAGTAGACCTTCTCGAAGCGGATGATGGTGTCACCGAGCCGCTTGCCCGCGGGGATCTGCAGCTCGACAGAGTCGTCGGCCTGCTCGACCTCCTCCTCCACCATCTTGTCGTAGTTCTTCAGGCGCGACTTGTTCTTGGTCGCCCGCGCCTTCGGGTTCATGCGGATCCAGTCGAGCTCACGCTCGAGGAACTTGGCGCGCTTCTGCTGCGCCTGCTCTTGCGTCGCCATGCGCTTGGCGCGCTGGATCAGGTACTCGGAGTAGTTGCCCTGGTACGGGATCGCGCGGCCGTGCCAGATCTCGAGCATCCAGCCGACAACGTTGTCGAGGAAGAAGCGGTCGTGCGTGATCACGACGACCGTGCCCTTGTAGTTGGCGAGCTGCTCCTCGAGCCACCGCACCGTCTCGACGTCGAGGTGGTTGGTCGGCTCGTCCAGCAGCAGCACGTCGGGGCCCTCGAGCAGCGTGCGGCAGAGCGCGACGCGGCGGCGCTCGCCGCCCGAGCACGCCGACACGTTCTTCTCACCCGGCGGCAGGTGCAGCTTGGTCATCGCCGTCTCGACGTGGCGGTCGATCTCCCACGCGTCCTTGGCGTCGATCTCGCCCTGCAGCCGCTCGAACTCGGCCAGCACCTTGTTCATCTCGGCTTCGGGCAGGTCCTCTGCGAGCTTCATCGAGACCTCCTCGTGCTGCTTGAGCAGGTTGCGGATCGGCTCGACGGCCTTCTCGACGTTCTCGCGGACGGTGAGGTCCTCGATGAGCTTGGGCTCCTGCGGCACGTAGCCGACGGTCTTGCCGTCGGCCAGGCGCGCGACGCCGTCGTACTCCTTGTCCTCGCCCGCCATGATGCGGAGCAGGGTCGACTTGCCCGCGCCGTTCTGGCCGATGACGCCGATCTTGGCGCCCTCCAAGAACACGAGGCTGATGTCGTTGAGGACGGGCTTCTTGCCCTGGTAGCTCTTGGTGAGCCGCTCGACCGCGAAGATGGGGATGTCGGGCATGGGGGCGGAAGACGGTAGGGAGCAGACGCACGCCGGTCCAGTTCTTCCGGCGCCCAGAGCGCCGGACGCCTGCGTTTTTTTTCTTATGACTGCTACTTGACGGGAAAGAATAGCAGTTGGTACAAAATTGAGGCTGATTTGACGCATCTGCTCCCCAAATCCTGGCATTATTTTGTCAGCAATTGCCTCTGTAGCGTCAGGAGTGACATCACGAAGCGATGGGCCAGTACCACCCGTGGTTAAGATTAAATCGCAATGTTCTAGATCAGAAAGATCAAT
>JBERSB010000650.1:0-4713 GCA_041236755.1 Luminiphilus sp.
TGACGGACCGCACGCCGCCGTCGGAGATCGAAGCTGCCGCGCAGTCGAGCTTCGTGCACGCCGTCAAGTTCTACCCGGCGGGCGCGACGACCAACTCGGAGAACGGCGTCACCGACTGGGAGCGCGTGCGGCCCACGCTGGCCGCGATGGAGCGCGTCGACCTGCCGCTGCTGCTCCACGGTGAGGTGACCGACCCCGAGATCGACGTATTCGACCGGGAGCGCGTCTTCCTCGAACAGCACCTGACGCCGCTGCGGCGTGACTACCCGGGGCTGCGGATCGTTCTGGAGCACGTCACGACCGCGGACTCGGTCGCGTTCGTCCGCGAAGCCGGCGAGCGCACGGCGGCCACCATCACGGCGCACCACCTGCTGTGGAACCGCAACGAGCTGTTCCGCGGCGGCCTGCGCCCCCACGCCTACTGCCTGCCGGTGCTCAAGCGGGCGCGCCACCAGCGCGCGCTGATCGAGGCGGCGACCGGCGACAGCGCGCAGTTCTTCCTCGGCACGGACAGCGCGCCGCACGCGCGCGGGCGCAAGGAGAGCGACTGCGGCTGCGCGGGCGTCTACACGGCCCACGCAGCGATCGAGCTCTACGCAGAGGCGTTCGAAGCGGCGGGTGCGCTGGACCGGCTGGAGGCGTTCGCGAGCGAGCGGGGAGCCGATTTCTACCGACTGCCGCGCAACCCCGGCAAAATCACCTTAGCCCTCGATGCGACGGGCGTTCCGGCCGACTTCCCGTTCGGCGATGAGCGCCTAGTTCCCATGCGGGCGGGCGAAACGACGCGCTGGCGACTCGTCGACTGAGTCGCGCGCCAGTCGGCAGGTCCCACCGGCGGACTTCCGAAGGGCGGGAAACTCGTCCTGGGGGTCGAAAAACCCATTCACGCGGCGCAACAGACGTCATTATCCACGTAGTTGTAGCCAGGAGCCGCCTCTCGCCCGGCGGCTCCTAGAATCGGCCGGCCTGACTGGCAGCACCGATCAGGTTCTGGTCCGATGCTGCGCTTCTCGCTTCTGACTATCTGCTGATCCCGCTGTGGAAATCTGCGTCGCAACCGACCTCTCGGAATCCGGAATGGCTGCCTTTGAGTATGCGACCAGCTGGGCGAAGTCGATGTCGGCCGGCGTTCGCCTGGTCCACATCGTGCACGACCCCGAGCTCGCGCCAGCGCTGACAGACGACGTGCAGGGAGACGAAGACCGCGCGCGCGCCGAGCTCGACAAGCTCGCCGAAGCGTGCGAGTCGCCCTGTGAGGTCTACGTGGCGCGCGCCGAGGACGTCGCGGGCGCGATCGTCGAGGCGGCCAAGGACAGCGACTACCTGTTCGTCGGCTCACAAGGCAAGTCGGCCTTCGAGCGGCTGCGCCTCGGATCGGTCGCGGTCGCCGTCATGCGGCAAAGCGAGATCCCGGTCTTCTGCTGCCCGCCGACTGAGCGCGCAGGCTGAGCGCGCAGGCTGGGCGGCCGACGCCTGCTCAGGCCTCGCTCTTGTCCGGCGCGCCCAACCAGCGCTTGTCGAAGTGCGGGTTCGCCGTGAGCACGTCGCAGCCCTTGCAGACGTCCGGGTAGTCCTTGGCGTTCATGCGGCGCCGGAACTCGCGGTAGCGATCGCCGTTCCAGATCTCCTCCATGGGCTGCTCGTTGACGTTGCCCATCAGCAGCTCACGGGGGCCGCGGCAGCACGGGTAGACCTCGCCGTTGGGCTCGATCTTGACGTAGTTGGTCGACATCGAGCAGAAGTGCGGGAAGCGCTCGCGCACCTCGTCGAGCATGATCGACAGGACCTCGGGCGTGATCTGCCGCGTCATCGGCGCGCGCGGCTGCACGGCGCGGCGGTACGGGTCGTCCATGTCGACGTGGAAGATCAGCCCGCGCGCCTCGGCGCGCTCACAAGCCTTGTCGAGCGCCGCGCAGATCTGCTCCTCGGTATAGGCGGCGAACACGTTCTGGTCGCGGCAGCGCACGGCGTTGTCGAGCATCGGCTGGACGCGCAGGTCGCAGCCCGCCTCGACGCCGCCGAGGTCCGCGATGAAGTCCACCAGCTCGTGCAGGATCTCCAGGTTGTCCTTCACGAGCACGGCGACGAAGCCGACCGGCACCGCGCGCTCGGTCGCGATGGCGAGGATCTCCTTCACGTTGGCGACCACGGTCTCGAAGTTCGCGCGGTCGCGGAGCATCTCGAAGACCTCCTTGTCGGCGCTGTCGAACGAGATCCAGAGCTTGTGCACGAGGTCCGACATCTCGGCGAACTTCTCGCCCGTCAGCAGCGTGCAGTTGGAGTACATGTTGAGGTGCACCTCGTGCTCGCGGCACTTCTTCAACACGGTCTTCCAGTCCGCGAGCAGCGGCTCCGAGAGCGCCGACGGGGTCCAGAGCGACATCGCCGGGAGCACGTCGTCGAGCAGCTTGATCGCGTCCTCCTTCTTCATCACCTCGACCGGCAGGCCGTCGGCCTGCTGGCACATGATGCAGCGCAGGTTGCAGACGTTGTTGGGCGCGAACTCCAGCCACGCGGGCCTGCTCGACCACTCCTCGGCCTCGCTGGCGAGGTCTGCGACCACTGCGTAGTAGTTGCGAAGCTCTCGGACGATCTTGCTCATGGCGACGGACTCAGCATGCTACCCCCACTATCGGCAGCCCGGGCCGGCGGGCTGCCGGAACGTCACGATCCGGCGCGCGCAGAGCACCAGCAGCCGCCCTCATCGCGGCTTCGCGAAACTCGGTCGAGGTGACCGGGTTGGGCCAACTCCAGATGATCGCAACGAAACGCTACGACTACGTCCCGATCGGCTCCGTCCAGCTGCACCCGATGATCGAGAACCACCGCTCGGTCAACCAGGCGAAGGTCGCACACTACCGGGACGACATCCTCGACAACGGCCTGCTGGAGCCGCTGGTCGTGTGGGAGCGCAACCAAGGCGAGTACTTCCTGGTCGGCGGCTTCCACCGCCTCCAGGCGATCGGGAGGATCCGTGAAGCGCACCCGGACTACTACGACCGCGTGGACGTGCGCGTGGTCACCGGCGAGCTGCACGAAATGCGCGCGCTCAACCTCAAGCTCAACGCGGACCGGCTGGACGCGCGCCTGACCGAGTACTTCGACACGGTCGTATTCCTGAACAACGCCAACTGGAGCAAGCAGCGCATCGCCGGCTTCCTCGACCGCAGCGTCGGTTGGGTCGAGGAGATCGTGCGGTTCGTGCCCTCCATGGACCCGAGGCTGCGGCACCGGCTCGAGCAGGGCACGCTGTCCTGGACCAAGGCCAAGGCGATCTGCCGCGCAGCGCTCGCAGCACCTCCGGGCGAAGAACGCCGCGTCGTAGGAGAGGCGCTGCGCAAGCTCGCGGGCCGCGACCTCAGAAAGCCCAAGCGCGTGCTGTCACCGCGCTCGGCGCAGAAGCGGCTGTCCCACCACGCGGACCGCTGGCCTACCGCGACCTACACGGTCAGCGCCCGTGACCTGCTCTCGCTGGTCGCGGCCCTGACCGGCCCGCCGGGCGAGCAGGAGCCGCACCTCGAGCGCCTCCGGGCGCGGTTCCCGCAGCTGTTGGAGGACGAACCACGGGCGGCCACGCGGGACGCGGAGCCGGCTGCGAGAGGGGATGGCGCCCGCAGCGACCGCCAGGACGGAGGCGCGGCCGGAGCTGCGCAGGCCTGACGGCGAGTCGCCGATTGCGGAGGCCTGAAGATTCCAGAGGCCTGAAGGCCGCGTGCAGTGCGCAGCGGCCGTCCGATTACGGCCTGATCGAACTCAACCGATGCTCGGCAGACGCGAGCCGGGAATACGACCGAAGGGAAAACTGGAGCGGGTGATGAGATTCGAACTCACGACCCTCACGTTGGCAACGTGATGCTCTACCACTGAGCTACACCCGCGACCAGATCCCGTCCGTCGAAGCCTACCTGCTGCTCGGCGCCGTGGCGATTCGGGCAGAGGGTTGACCCCGCGAACGAGGGCGGACATTCCTAAAGAGCCCAAAGGCCGAAGTCAAGTCCGCGAATCGCCCGTTCCTTCGGCACGCGGAGCGGCTTCGCTTGGCCCCATCGTCATGTCTTCGTTCCCAACGACGTTCCCCGAGCTGCTGGAGCAGACCGTGCGGCCGCGCGCCGGCCGTGTCTTCCTGCCGAGACGGACGGCGCAGGACCACACCGCGATCACGTTCGGGCAGCTCTGCGACGACGTCGACGCGGTCGCGACGGCGCTGCTCGACCTCGGGATCCGGCGCGGGGACCACGTGGGCCTGTTCGCCGAGAACCGCTACGAGTGGCTGCTGCTCGACATGGCGATGGCGCGCCTCGGCGTCGTCGACGTGCCGCGCGGCTCCGACACGACCCCGACCGAGCTGGAGTTCATCCTCGAGCACAGCGGCTGCCGCGCCGCGTTCGCCGAGAACGACCGTGTCGCGCGCGAGCTGCTCGCCCGCGGCGCCGAGCTCGCGCGCCTGGAGCACGTGGTGGTGATGGCCGACCGGACCGAGGTCGACGGCGCGCTGGCGCTCGGTGACCTCGTGCAGGCGGGCCGCGAGCGGCGCGACGCGCACGCCGCACTGCTGCAGGAGACCCGGGCAGCGGTCACACCCGAGGACCTGCTGACGATCGTCTACACGTCGGGCACCACCGCCGAACCCCAGGGCGTGATGCTGACGCACAGCAACGTGCTCTCCAACGCACGCACCTGCATCGAGGTCCTGCACGTCACGGAAGCAGACAG
>JBERSB010000651.1:0-4611 GCA_041236755.1 Luminiphilus sp.
TCTTCCAGCATCGTGTGCCGCAGCCAGCGGGTCTCCAGGCCCGGGTCGACGAACACGATCGCGCGCTGCAGCTCCCAGCGCTGGTTCCACCGGATCGAGAACCAGCCGTCGGCCTCCGCGGCCGGCGTCGGGACCCCGTAGGCAAGCGCCAGGGACCCCGCGTCACGCGGCGCGACCGGGAACACGGTCACAAAGCCCGGCTGTCCGATGCGTTCGTCGTATCTCGGCACGAACGCGAGCGAGAGCCGATGGAAGCCGTCCAGCGCCTCTCCCAGCTCGGCGCCGGCGTCCCGCGCCGCGCGCTCGACCCGCGCGCTCGCGTCCACAATCAAGTAGGTCACGGGCCGCGTCCAGCGTACGACCCCGGTGCGCTGCGCACCGGACTCCGCGCCGAGCAGCACGTCGACCGCCCAGCGGGCCTCGAGGCGCCGCCGTTCGGCGCCCACACAGCCGGCGAATACAGCGAGCAGGAGGACGCAGGCGCGGCGAGGCACGCGGATAGGTTGGCGCCCTTCCCGGTGATTGCAACCTCGCCGAGCACTGGGGACGCTCACGGGACGTGCCCCTCGAACGTGAGCTCTTCTGGCTGCGCAGCTACGCGCTGGTGACCTACCCGTTCGCGTGTGTGCCGTTCTTGTTCCTGTTCTTCTCGGCGCACGGCATGGACGCCGCCCGGTACGGCGAGATCCTCACCGCCTACTACGTGACGATGTTCGTCGCCGAGATCCCGACCGGCGTGCTGGCCGACCGCCTCGGCGCGCGGCGCATGCTGATCTGCGGACCCGTGCTGCTCGCCGCGGGCTTCGTCACCTTCGCGGTCTACAGCGACTACTGGGGGTTCGTGCTGGGCGAGGTGCTCCTGGGCCTGGGACACTCGGTGCTCTCGGGCCCGCCCACCGTCGCGCTCTACGAGGCGCTCAAGGCCGAAGGCCAGGAGCACCGCTACCTGACCGAAGAGGCCCGCGTGCACGCGCGGCGGCTCTACGGCACCGGAGCAGCGTTTCTGGTCGGCGGTGCGTTGGTGCACTTCGGAGACGCCGATGGCACCGCCTACACGCTGGCGATCGTCGCGACCGCCGCGCTGAACCTGTCCGCGGCGCTGCTCGCGTGCCGGCTGCACCGCCGCCCGACAGCGCGCCCGGACGCGGTCCTGCGACCCCGTCAGTTCCTCGCCGAGGCCGCGGGTGAGCTGCGGAAGGCCCCCGTCCGCTGGCTGCTGCTCTACTGGATCGTGCTGTTCACGCTGCTGCGCTTCCCGTTCCACAACTACCAGCCCTACCTCGACGCCATCAGCGAGGCCGAGCCGCTGTTCGCCAACGCCATCTTCGTCGGCTGCGTGTTCTCCGTGCTCAACCTGTTCGCCGCGCCGCTCAGCTCCAAGGTGCCAGGCCTGGTCCGTCGCTGGGGCCGCCGGCCGCTGTTCTGGGGCATGCCGATGGTGCTCTGCGCCTCGATGCTGGTGATGGGCTTCGAGCGCCGGGCCGCCGAGGCCGAGCAGGGCTTCACGTGGCTGTGCTGGTTCGGCGTCGCGATGTTCTTCGTGCAGCAGGTGCCGTTCGCGATGCACTGGTCGCTGGTCCACGAGTTCGTGAACCACCGCATCGGCTCCGGCGCGCGCACCACCGTGCTCTCCGCGCTCAACCTCGGCGCGCGCGCGGTGTACGCGGGCGCGAACGTGGCGCTGTTCCACCTCCAGGCACAGCGCGGGCTCGCGGTGGCGCTGTTCACCGCCGCCGGCGCCGGCGCGGCGTTCACGGCGCTGGTGCTGTGGTTGCGCCCGCGCGGGCTCCTGCGCGGCGACGAGCCCCGGGACGCGGCTTAGCGCCCCAGGTCGACGAACACGCCGCCGTTGTCGCGCGCGAGGTGCTCGAGGAAGTCCTTCGAGAAGTCGCCGATCGCGATGGCGTGGATCACGATGCGGAACAGCTCGTTCTGCTTGTTGACCTCCTGCACGATCTCCATCGGCTCGATCAGCGCGCCGATCGACGGACGCCCGTCGCTGAGGAAGTAGATCGTGTCCAGGGGCCGCTTGATCGCCGACTTGTCGTAGCCGGTCACCGCGGCCTTCTTCTTCGGCTTGTCCGGGTCGATGCCGAAGCCGAAGAGCAACGCCGCCAGCGTGTTGGTCTTGCCGGCGCCGAGGTTGGCGCTGCCGCCGAGCCCGGACCGCGCGAGCTCCTGCGCCTCGGTCCCGCCGATCGGCTTGAGGCGCTCGACGAACCGCCGCGCGGCGTCGCGGTTGACCACGTTCGCGGGCACGAGGCGCTTCTTCCACGGGTGCAGCTCCGAAGCGAACGCGACGATGTTAAAGTTGGTCCCGGCCGACAGCGAGTCGATGGTGTTGAGCAGCTCCGTCTGCACGATCGTGAACCGCTTGCGGTCCTTGTAGCCGCGGAACTTGTCGACCTCGACGACCAGGTCGTCCATCGAGCCCGACACGTCGATGACGAACAGCACGTTGGTCGACGTCGTCGGGATGCCCGCGAACGCGTTGGTCTCCTCCTTCTTGCCGTAGAAGGCGTCGTACTTCTTCCTGCTGGCGAACTTCTGCGCGAGCTCTTCGTCGGTCGGGATCCGCCACCCGTCGATGGCCATCAGCTTGTCCCACTGCTGCTGCCACTTGTCGGGGTCGACGCCGAAGTCGAGCGCCGTGATCCGGAACAGCGCGTCGGCGCACTCGGTGCGCAGCCGCCCGGACTCGCGCATCAGGCCGATCAGCGGCTGCACCGCCGCCTGCGGCCGCAGCGCCGCCACCGCCTCGATCGCGGCCGTCTGCACCTGCCAGGCTTCGTCTCCGAGCCGCGCCGTGACCTCGGCCTTCAGCGCAGCGACCTTCAGCGCGGCCACGGCGTCACACGCCGCCATGCGCACCTGCGGCTCTGCGTCTTCGAGGAACTGTTTCAGCATCGCGCCGTCGCCGGCATCGCCGATCGACGCGAGCGCACGCGCCGCCTCGTACTTGACCCCGCCGTCGAGCCGCCTCGCGTCGGCGACGTAGGCCGCGATTGCCGGCACAGCCGCGCGGAGCTTCGCGAGGCCGAGCACCTTGATCGTGACGGCCGCGCGCCGCACGTCCTTCTCGTCTGCGAGGCCGTCGATCCGGCCTTGGAACGTCTCCTGCTCCCGGTAGCCGCCGAGCACGGCCAGCGAGGTCTCCTGCACGGCCGCGACCTTGTGCGTCAGCAGACCGAACAGCGTCTCGGCGGCCGCCGCGCACTCGTTGCCCTCGAGCGTCATGATCGCCTCGACCATGAGCGCTTCTTCCTTGGCCTTCTTGAAGTAGCGGCGGAACTCCTTGACCGCGTCCTGGCGCGCTTCGAGGTCCGCCTGTCCGGCCAGCGGCGCGGCGAGCAAGGAGAGGGCCGTGAGCAGCAGGCTTGCGGAGCGGTTCATCACGGCTGGTGGCGCAGGCGGCTACGAGAGGCTAACCCTTCGCCTCCTCGTTCGCATGCCGCCACCACGACAGGCGCGCGTCGCGCTCGAGCTGCTGGGCGAGCGTCTCCACGTCGATCCGCGCGCACCGGAGGTCTGTGGCGTCGCCGAGGGCGCGCACGAACACGGACAAGGTCAGCTCGAACCGCGCCTCCAGCATCCACCTGCAGCGCAGGCTGCCGGCCGCCAGCCGCAGCGCTTTGGCGAGGTTCTCCAGCTGCACCAGCGCCGCGTGGCCCACGACCACGAGCTCGATCGACGGCAGCTCGCCGCTGCCGCCCGCGCGGCACGCCCCCAACTCGAAGCCCGGCAACCGTTCGAGGACCCGGGCGAGCGGCCAGATCTCCTGGGCGACGCCGCAGGCGTCGGCCTCGCCGGCGAGCGACGCGCTCTGCATCACGCGCCGGTCCCCGTAGGTAGCACCGCAGAGCCCGCACTCGTGCAGCGTGCCGCCGTCGCGCTCGACGGCGTGCATGTCGTGGTTGCCGCATTCCTGGCAGGATTGCACGGCGGCAGCTTACCTCGCGACCGCCGGCAGCGCGCCGGCGGCTGCCGCTTAGCGCGGCGGCTTGCTTGCTGGCCGCGCGGGCACCGCGCCGCCGCTCGCGCGCTCGGCCAGCTCGCGGAGCCACTCGTCTTCCTCGCGCGTGATCCCCAGCTTGACCCGCGCCGGGCTCTTGCTGTCGACGATCTCGCCGACGGCCGTCTTCGGCAGCATCACGCGGTTCTTGCGGATCTCGAGCACGATGTGGTCGTCGGTGATCTCGCTCAGGACGCCCCCGACCAGCCGGTTGTTGTTGGTCAGGCGCACGAAGCCCTGCTTGGCGCGCTGCAGGCTCTCGTAGTCCTTGGACCCGAGCCGACGCAGCTTGGCGATCGCGCCCGTCGCGATCGTGATCTCGCCCTTCTCCATCTTCAGCGTGATCGTCTCCGCCGCGATCTCCTTGACGCGGCCGACGAAGTAGTTGCCGTTGTGCAGCTGGGCGAAGGCCCGGGTGCCGGTCACCACGCCGTCGACGGCGCGGGCGACCGGCGCGGCCTCGCTGGTCGCGCCGACCATCAGCCCGTTGCCGAAGCGCACCAGTCCGTCGCCCTGCACGGACGGTTCGACCACCTCGGCCTGCGGGACCGGCCACGCGACCGGCTGCGGCGTGTCGACCGCGGCGACCGCGGGCCCCG